>JBDTWU010000200.1:0-4096 GCA_040006535.1 bacterium
ATATGGAGTTTATACAATTTCATCCGACTACTTTATATGAAGCTGATAAAAACAGTTCGCAGGTATTCCTTATTACAGAAGCGGTAAGAGGTGCCGGAGCAGTTTTAAAAACCAGGAAAGGAAAAGAGTTCATGCAGAAATATGACAGGAGAAAGTCGCTGGCTCCCCGTGATATAGTTGCAAGAGCAATTGATAATGAAATGAAGAAAAGCGGTGAGCCATATGTATGCCTTGATCTTAAAAGCCTAGGTGAGGAAAAGATCAGAAAAGAATTTCCGAATATTTATAAATACTGTATGAACAAAGGAATAGACATTACAAAGGAAATGATTCCTGTTGTTCCTGCAGCACATTATTCATGCGGAGGC
The DNA here is from genome assembly GCA_040006535.1 of bacterium. Taxonomy (GTDB): domain Bacteria; phylum Bacteroidota; class Ignavibacteria; order Tepidaquicellales; family Tepidaquicellaceae; genus JAGPCH01. The sequence continues at coordinate 369 of JBDTWU010000200.1, forward strand.
ATTAAAACTGACCTTAACGGAAAAACAAATCTGAGAAATCTGTATGCAAGCGGCGAAGTAACAATGACGGGAGTTCACGGAGCAAATCGTCTTGCATCAAATTCATTGCTTGAAGCAATGGTTTTTTCTAATGCGATATTTAATGATATTGCAAAAGGACAAACTTCGCAGGTGAGAACAGAGGCATTAAATAAGAAAGAGAAAAAAGAGCATAATAAGATTTATGATAATATTTTCAACTGGAATGAAGAGGGAACAGAGAACACGGAAGAATGGATTCTTATCTCGCATAATAAAAAAGAAATTAAAGAGATTATGAGCGACTATGTTGGAATTGTAAGAAATACTCTACGTCTTGAAAGAGCATTCAGAAGAATGAAAATGATGAAAGACGAAATTGATGATTTTTACAGAAAGACAAAGGTAAATGTTGATCTGCTCGAATTAAGAAATCTGGTTACTGTTGCCTATCTTATTATAGTGTCGGCAATGCTGAGAAAAGAGTCAAGAGGTTTACATTTCATGCTCGATTTTCCGGATAGGAATGACAGGAAGTTTTTGAAAGATACGATTATTGTGAAGGAATGAGATTTGGTTATTGGGTTTTGGGTAAACTAATTAATATAAATTAAATATAAATTGAAAAATATTTTTCTTCTTTTTTGCTTTCTGACTATGATGCCGGGGTATTTGTTTTCACAAAAAGCGAAGCCGACAATCCCTGCGCCTGAAAGGATAAGGACATATGATCTTAACCATATTAAAATCAATGTTAAGTTTAACTGGGAGCTGAAGCAGGTTATTGGAAATGTTGAAACTGAAATTCAACCCCTTGCAGATGATTTTAAAGATTTTGAGGTGGATGCCGTAGGATTTAAAATAAATTCTGTAAGAGATGAAAACAACAATGATCTTAATTACGAATACGATGGAAAAAAAATTAAAATAATTTTGAATGAAAACATTTCGAGGGAAACCAAGTTTAAATATTCAGTTGATTACACATGCCAGCCGCAGAGAGGCTTATTCTTTATTTATCCGACCGAATTAAATCCATCACTTCCTTACCAGATATGGACACAGGGTGAATCGCAGGATAACAGTCACTGGATCCCTGTTTATGATTATCCGAATGATAAAACAACTTTTGAAATCTATGTAACTGTGGACAGAAAATACAAGACCCTGTCGAATGGTTCTCTTGAATATTCAAAAAAAATATCCGGTACGGAAGAAAGACAAGATCATTGGGTTATGAATAAGCCGAATTCTACTTACCTGATAATGTTAGGCGTTGGTGAATTTGAGATTATACGGGATAAGGCAGATAGTTTATCTGTAGAATCTTATGTTGATCAGAATATAAATATTGAAGATGCTAAATTTACTTTCCGGAATACTCCGCAAATGGTCAATGTTTTTAACGAGAGATTTCAATACCAGTACCCATGGAATAAATATGCACAGGTAGTTGTAGAAGATTTTACATACGGTGGTATGGAAAATACAACCGCTACTTTGCTGAATAAAAGAGTCTTATATACAAGTTCAATTGAAAATGATTATTCTTCGGACGAAACAATTTCTCACGAGCTGGCTCATCAATGGTGGGGTGATCTTACTACGTGCCGCAACTGGAGTGAAATGTGGCTTAATGAAAGCTTTGCAACTTTCAGCGCTGTTTTATGGAAAGAAAGTTATTACAATAGAGATGAATATGATTATGAAATCCTGAAGAGCGGTGATAATGCAATAGCTATTGATTCATCAACGGGAAGATTCCCGATATGGTCCGGTTTTGGTACAGTAACTACTAACATTTATAGTAAAGGTTCTGTAATATTAAATTCATTCAGAAGTATTCTCGGTGAAGATTTTTTTCCTGCACTTTCGCAATTTTTAAAAGATAATGAATATGGTATTGTTGAAACCCGCGATCTTATTGATGCGATAAATAAATATTATAATTCCAGGCACAAGACGAACGCAGACTTTAAATGGATGTTTGATCAATGGATATGGAAAGCCGGATATCCGGAATTCGAAGTGAGCTATTTTTATGATGATAATTTAAAACAGGTAAATTTAAATGTGAGACAGGTTCAGCGAACAGATACATTAACACCTGTTTTCAGAATTCCTGTTAACATCAGAATAAAAAGTTTAAACGAAGACAAAACGAAGAGGGTAGAAATTCTTTATAATGATGAAACTTTCGAATTTCATTTAAGCTCTATACCTGAGATGATTGTATTTGATCAGGGAAATAATATTTTAGATAAGACCTATTTTGACAAGCCCTTTGCTGACTGGAAAAATCAACTGGAAAAAAGTGAAATGGCTATCGACAGGATTATGGCTGTCCGGGGTCTTGAAAATTTTTTAAAGCAGGATACATCATGGACAGCAGGGAAGCCGCCAATTTCAATTAACCAGCTTGAATCTTTACAATTACTCGAAGGCTCTTTGAATAATGATTTATTCTGGGGAGTCAGGACTGAGGCTGCAAAAGTCCTTGCCAAAAATTTTATCATAGACCGGACAAGCAGCATTCTAAAAAATTCTTATGATAAGCAATCTGATTCCAGAATAAAAAGAGAGATCCTGAAAGCATTGGGAAATTCAGGCAGAACCGAAGATGCTGATTTTATTAAAAATATTATTCAGTCCGAAACAAATGATTATATTGTTGCAGACGGAATATCCGCTCTCGGAAAGAGCCTGCCAAAGGAAGAAATTTACGATGCCGTCATTAAATTTGCTTTCAGAGCTGCACACAGGAGCGTGATTCAGAATGCTGTAGTTAATGCATTAAACAGCATTGACAATAAAAACGATGATAACAGAATTAAGAAAGTATTAATGGATATTGCATTCGGCATTGATGTGGATGGAAGACTTCGTGCAAATGCTCTGAACTCTTTGAAGAAGTATGCAAAAGATGAAGATGTTAAAACTCTTGCAATGAAATATGCGGATTTTAATTTTATGTTTGTGAAAAGAGCCATAGTGGGACTTCTCGCTAACTCACAGGACAAATCAATAATAAATTTTCTAAAAAACATGAAGGAAAAGACCACCGATGAAGAGCTGGGCAAATTACTTCTGACTTCAATAAAAAAAATAGAGGACTCGTAAATAATCCGGTTAGAAACAAATAATTTATTTTTTTGAATACTTTGCTATAACCCATCCGTGCTCAATATTTTTATCAAGTATCGTGTAGTCTCTGTCTTCACAAACTTCTTTATAGCTCCTGAAATGTTTTAAATGATGAATATCATCTAAAATTAAAAAATGACTGCGCCCATCCATTAGTGATTGTACTTTTTGAAATTCCAGAAATCCCAAACCCCCTGCTGAATCTAAAAGAAATAAAGGGTTTGAATTTATAATTTTTGGGATAATGGTTTCAAAGATATTTTCTTCAAAATTTATATTCTTCGAATTTTTCAGCTGGTCTTTTATTTTTTCGGAAAAAGATTTTTTATATGAAGGCCTGGATAACATCCCGTTAATTTCATCTAAGTAAAACCTGACAGGATCTTCTGTATCATCAATGAATACATCCGGATATTTCACATGGTTGATAATGGCATCATCAGTTTTAATAAATTCTTTGGCCTGATTTGAGGAAACGGATAATCCCCATTTAGGTATAATAAATTTATAGACAGATAGATTTTTAACGGCCTCTTTATGTAATATAGGATCTACTTCTATTGTAA
>JBDTWU010000201.1:0-3281 GCA_040006535.1 bacterium
TTCAATGTTCAATGTTCAATGTTCAATGTTCAATGTTCAATGTTCAATGTTCGATGTTCGATGTTCGAAAATTAAAGGTTGAAATTACATAGGATTTATTTTAAAATAGTTTTCCGTTGACATCTAATCAATTTATAGTTGTAATTCTTATATGCTGCATCACTATATTCTCTTCATGCTCAAACAAATCCCAAATCGGGAACTCCAAATTCCAAATCAAAGATGATGCCGGTATTGAAATAATGTTTGACTCTTTTCCTAAAAGAATTATTTCACTCGCTCCGAATATTACCGAAACATTATTCGCGCTCCGTGCTGACTCACAGGTGGTCGGAGTTACTGATCTGTGCGACTTTCCTCCCGAAGCCGGAAATAAAACCAAAACGGGAAGTTATATAAGTCCCAATTTTGAAGTAATGCTTTCCCTGAATCCTGATTTGATTATCATTAACGTAGAAAAAACATCCAACCCAACTTATCAGGCATTGAAAAATATGGGATTGAAAATTTTTGTGAGCAATGCAAGGAACCTGCAGGGAATTTATAAAATGATTGCGGATTTCGGGAAGCTGACCGGAAAAGTTTCGGCTGCAGACTCTTTAGCAAGGAGGTTAAACACAGTTCAACTGAAGTATGAAAACAATGAGGATGAACGGGCACAATCACTGATACTAATATCAGTCAATCCTTTAATGACAACAAACGGCAATACATTTATAAATGATATTATTAAGCTAACACCATTATTAAATATTTATAAAGATCAGACACTGGATTATCCGAATATAAATTACGAGGATGCGATCTCGAAAAATCCCACAGTTATTGTTTTCCCCACCGATACAAATGACGTTGGAAAAACACAAAAATTTCTCGATGAAATTAAAAGGCAATTTAAAAGTACACCTGCAGTAAAAGAAAATGAAATTATATTAATTGATGAAAATATTATGTTCAGACCGGGTCCGAGAGTGTTTGAAGCGGTAAAAATTATTCGGGAAAAGTTTTATAATGCAAAAGGAATATTTTAATCATAACTATAATATTGGGTTCATGATTATATTAAAAATTTAAGTGAATTATTTTTCAGTAGGTTTCTTTCGTCTACTCTTTTAAAAAAATTTCAAACAGAACTGCCCTAATATAGATAAACCGGAAAACATATAATTACGGTTAACATTTATGGAACTAAAAAATCATTCCGATAGACATCCTGAAAAACTATATAATAATTATTAGCAAAAAGTTATTTAAAAAAAATTAACGCCAAAATTTAAATTTCATAAAGATTTTTAATATCTCCAACTATTTATTTTTTAACACTTATTTTAAAATCTCAAATCGTTAAATTTACTGCATGATTTCATTGAACAGTATATCAATGCGCTATGGTGCGAAAATTCTTTTTGATACCGTAACTTTGCGTGTTGCAGGAAAGGACAGGGTTTCACTGGTGGGCTCCAACGGAGCCGGTAAATCAACGATGCTTAAAGTCATTGCCGGATTTAATAAACCTGATGAGGGTGAAGTTGCAATATCGAAACATACTACTGTGGGATATCTGCCTCAGGAAGGGATCCAGTTTACAGGTAAGACTTTGTATGAAGAAATTTATAGTTCTGCCGGAGACATAAATAAGATTCAGGATGAGATGCGTCAGATCGAAACCGAAATGAGCGAAACTCAGGACACGGCTTCAGATGAATTTATGGATCTGATAAATGAATACGGTGAGCTGCAGGAAAGATTTCAGATGCTTGAAGGTTTCAAATTAAAATCCAAAATAGAGAAAATTCTTATCGGATTAGGTTTTTTTGAAAAGGATTTTGACCGTGAAACATCCGAGTTCAGCGGCGGATGGCAGATGAGAATAGCTCTTGCAAAATTACTACTTGCTAATCCTTCCATCCTTCTGCTCGACGAGCCTACAAACCATCTTGATATTGAGTCGCTTATATGGGTTGAAAATTATCTGAAAGCTTATCAGGGGGCGATTGTTCTGGTATCTCATGACAGAAGCTTTCTTGATAATATCACAGACAGAACAGTGGAAATTTCCCTTGGCAATGTAACCGAGTATTCAGGTAATTATACTTTTTATCAAAAAGAAAAAGAAGTACGGAAGCAGCTTTTGGAAAATCAATATGACAATCAGCAAAATTATCTCAGACAGCAGGAAAAATTCATTGAGAGATTCAGATATAAGGCAACCAAATCCAGAGCTGTTCAGAGCCGGATAAAATTACTGGACAAAATGGATCTTGTAGAGATCGAGGATGAAGAGTCTACGGTTAATTTTAAATTTCCGCCGGCTACTCATTCCGGCAAAGTAGCAATCGAGATAACAGGTCTGACCAAAAGTTATGATGGTGTTGAGAATGTTCTGGAAGATATTGATTTAATGGTAAACAGAGGCGAGAAGCTTGTTCTTTTCGGAGTCAACGGTGCGGGAAAGTCAACGCTGACGAGGATTATAGCGGATATGGAAGAAATCACAAGAGGGGAAGTAAGACCCGGGCATATGGTCGATATAAAATTTTATGCTCAGAATCAGGCTGAAGTACTGAATCCGGCATTTACAGTTTTGGAAACCATGGAACAATCTGCTTCGGGTGAAATAATGAAAAATCTCAGAACAATTCTCGGAAGCTTTTTATTCAGGGGTGATGATGTTTTCAAAAAGGTCGGTGTATTATCCGGAGGTGAGAAGTCGCGGCTTGCACTTGCGAAGATGCTTATTGAACCTTCTAATTTTCTGATACTCGATGAGCCGACGAACCACCTTGATATGCGTTCGAAGGAAGTACTGATGAATGCATTGAAAAAGTACAATGGTACAGTCCTGCTTGTATCTCACGACAGGGAATTTGTTGATGGAATTGTGAGCAAGGTAATTGAAGTGAAGAACAAGAAAATCAGAACTTATATCGGTAATGCAACAGATTATTTAAAAGAGAAAGAAACAGAATTAAAAAAAATAAACACAGATAACCGAAAGCCCGGCCCGGAGAATAAGATCACTGAAGCTCAGTCAGGCAACGGAAGTATATCCAGTGCAGAGATCAAGAAGAAAAAAAAGGAGCTGAACAAAATGATAGCACCTGTAAAAACAAAGATATCTGAACTGGAAAAATTAACAAATCAATATGAAAAAAAATTAAAAGAACTTGAAGAGGTGATGGGACGGGATGAATTTTACAAAGGAAATCAGAACATCATTCAAAGAACAAATGAATATAATAGTTTAAAAGAAAAATTAAAAAATGTATATTTACAATGGG
>JBDTWU010000202.1:0-6286 GCA_040006535.1 bacterium
TTTCTGCAATTTTATAAGTCGGAGCCCCAAGAGATACAACCTGATCATGAAAATTCCTTAAAGTTTTTTTGCCTTTGAATTTAGCAAAATATTTTTCACGGAATCTTTTCAGATAAATTTTTCCCAATGTATAGTTTAAATATCCCGGATCAAATGCACCTCTTTCTGCTTCTTGCATTGCAGTTACTTCATTCATATGAGCATTCGCTATAAAAAAATCTTTAGCTTCCGGTATGGTCATGTTTTCGCAATGTATCCCGATCGCCGCGATGAAGCGGCAGCATCTTATCAGTGCTTCAAGCAGCATACCAACCTTACTTTTGAAATCATCTTTACTGTAGCCCTGCTCAATCATCATCTCTTCTGTGTAATGAGCCCATCCCTCAATGTAAGAATAGGACATAAATAATTTAGATAGTTTAGTAGAATGCTGGTTTGAATTTAAGAAGTGTGTATAGTGACCGGGATAAGCTTCATGAATTGAAATTAATTTTAATGTAGGATAATTAAATTGTGTCATCCACTTTTCCTTTTTTTTATTATCCCATTCTTTATCCGGCATGTTCACATAATAAAATGATTCATCCGATTTTTCAAAAGGACCGGCAGTACCCATGGCAGCAAAACCATAGTTTGAATACCTCGGCATTTCTTTTACAATGCAATTTAATTTTCCGGGCAGATTAACAATGTTATTGACCCGAAGGAAATTGATCAATTCATCCAGCATATTTTTAGTTTCACTGATAAGATTCTCTTCGGAAGGATGATCATGTTCAAGAGTTTCAAGTTTTCCTTCGAAATTATTTTCTGCAATGACTATTTTTAATTCGCTTTGCAATCTGTCAAGTTCATGCATTCCTAATTTCTTTAGCTCACTAACAGGGAGATCAATTTGTTCATTTATCTGCAGCATCCTCTCAAAAATTTCTTTTCCCAATCTGAAGCTTTCATTATCAGGGGAGCTCGCCTTATCAATAAACTCCGCGTACTTCCTGAAAGCATTTGCAGCCTCACTGCTTTCTATATTATATTCATCTATTAATTTTTGATCCCTGCACTTTTCTTTGATGACATCCAGAAGTTCATTATTGAAAAAGTCTTCGTAATTGGAAGAAAAATTTTTGGCATACCGGCACAGAACTTCAGGGAGTGATTTATCAAGATTCTCTTCAGCAGCTTTCAGAGTGCCGGGTATACATTTAATTAAGCTTATTAAAGATCTCAGTCTGTCATCAAAAGGAGCATACTCTCGATTGATGTAATCATCAATCCCGCTGAATGCAAATGCATACACCATAGGATTATTTTTATATGGCTTGATATCTTCCAGCTCAAACAGCTCTTTTTCTAATGCCCATTTTGCAATATCATGATCATATTTATTTATCGCTGAAAGATTTTCAGGCTCGATTGAATTAAGCTCTGTATATAAATCTTTATAAACATCAATCTGGCTGTCAAAGGCATTTTGGGTTACCCCGCCGATTTTCCCGTCATATTCGTGAAGTCCGAGATATGTTCCCTTCTGTGGATTAAATTCTAAATATTTGTTGAAAAACTTTTCAGCAAAGTTTTCAAATATTTTATCTGACATAATTTAAATACCGTTTAAATGTTATTGCAAAATTAATTTTCGAATGATTATCTATTATTAAAAATTCTGATGAATTTTGAAATAATAAAAAGTTTGATCCTTCATTTATTTAAAATAATCAATTTAATCATTGGTGAGTTAAACTTCGGAATGGTTCCCGATACTCATCTTCAAAATATCTCTTTTTACCGATGCACCTTCGCCAATAATGGAGTCGACCAGTACGGCATTTTCTATCTTTGCATTTTTCTCAATAATGCTGTCCTGAATAACACTGTTCTTAATAATGCAATTATCATTTATAGTTGTGTATGGCCCGATCACACTGCTTTGAATATCAACATTCTTTCCTATAAATACGGGGTCAATTATTTTTGAAGTCTTGAAACTTTTTTTCTTTTGATCTTTTAAATGCATGTGCTTCTTCAGAAGATAGCGGTTAGTCTCAAGAAGGGTTTCAGGTTTTCCGCAATCAAGCCAGCCTTCAACATTAAATGTTTTCATTTTTTCATTTTGAGTGATCATATATTCAAGTGCATCTGTCAGCTGGAATTCACCTTTGCCCGTAATATTATTTTTAATAATATGTTCAAGCGCCTCAAATAGCTTCAGGGAATTTTTTAAATAATATAAACCAACAATTGCTTCGTTGGATTTCGAAACTTCTTTTGAAGCCGGTTTTTCTACAAATCTTTTTATATAACCTTTCACATCTTTTTCAACTACTCCGAATCTTCTTGGATCTTCGACAACTTTAACACCGATAACCGAATCTTTATTATTAATCATTTTTTTCAGATCTACGTCAAACAATGTATCACCCAGAATTATAAGAGTTTCATCATTATTGTCTTTAAATATTTTTTTCGCGCAATAGACAGCGTGACCAAGACCCTTCGCCTCCTCCTGTATTACATAATCAAATTTAAAGCTGAAAGCATTATTAAGATTATGCATGATCTTGTCGCCTAAGAAGCCGGTTATCAAAATTATCGATGAAGCTATTTTGTCTTTTAACAGTTGTTCAATGATATAGTGTATCATTGGCTTGCCGCCGACATTCAGCAGGACCTTAGGATTATGTAATGTGTGAGGTCTTAACCGGGTTCCAAAACCTGCTACGGGTATGATTACCTTCATGAAAATTATAAATTTAAAAATTGAAAAAGAAAATTATCTTCTTCTTACTAATTGAAAATTAAAATTAACCAAATATAAAAACTTAACCAAATTGATAAACAAATTCAGAAATAATTTGATTTAATAAAATTTTTTATAAGGAATTCTCTTTCAAGGATGATTTCAGCGTACATAAAAAGCCGCTGCTGTTATTTTTCAATAAATATTTTAAAATATTAAATTCTTAAAATCGGCGAGAACTTTATCAAGTTCAGAAATGTCCTTCCCCCCCGCAGTTGCCAGATGCGGCTTTCCGCCTCCGCCTCCGCCAAGCTGCTTAGCTACTGCAGAGATCAGCTTACCCGCGCTAAGACCGTTATCCCTGATTAAATTATCGCTTACTGAGCAGACAAGATTTATTTTATCATTCAAAACAACTGCTACCAATGCAACTCCGTTTAAAACTTTTTTTCTCATCACATCACCTAATTCCTTAAACTCCTCCATATTATTAAGATCCATCCTGGAAGCAATAACATCATATCCTTTTTCTTTGCCGGCTGTTGAAATTAATTCATCAAGCCTTTCAGAAACTCTGGAAAGATTCTGCTTTAGCAATTGTTTTTCTAAAAGTTTTTTTTCTTCAAGAAAATTTTCCCGCGTTTCAAGCAGTGATTGGAGTGAGGTATCCTGATATTGAATTAATTGTTTCATCAGATCAATATCCCTGAAATCTACTTCATGAAAATTATTTTTAAATTCTGATAAGCCATTCTTAAGGACTCCGGAATATTTGTCGGGCAGGTCGTTCAGTATGGTTTCTATATCTGAAATTCTTTCTTCAATATATTTGACAATGCCTTCACCTGTCCTTGCAAAGATCCTCCTGGTGCCTGATGCAATGCTTTCCTCTTTAATAATTTTAAACAAGCCAATCTCTTTTGTATTCCTTACATGTGTCCCCCCGCAGAATTCAATGCTAAAATTATCATCAACATGAACTACTCTTACCTTATCGCCGTACTTTTCCCCAAAAAACTTTTTTACATTTGGTATTTTATTTGCTTCGTCAATTGAAATATCAACATCCGTATAAACTGAAATTTCTTCTTTAATCTTTGAATTAACCAGATCTTCTATATCTTTAATCTGATTATCTTCAACTTTATGAAAATGCGGAAAGTCAAACCGCAGGTATTCATTATGGACCAAGGAGCCCAGCTGCTTCACATGCTCCCCTAAAACCCTTCTCAATGATTCATGTACAAGATGAGTAGCTGTATGATTGCGCTCGATTGCCCTTCGGCGTTTTGTATTCAGGACAACCTTCCCCTTTAAAGGTATAAGGTCATTGTTTCTTAAAATATTTATCAGAGGATTATCTTCTTTGGAAAGAATTAAAAAATATTTATGGGAATCTATTATATCAATCTGTTTTGAATCTTCCAATATGATCTTGCCTGTATCACTGATCTGTCCTCCGGATTCTGAATAAAAAGGATTTTTGCTAATTACGGCTATAAATTTCCCTTCTTCAGTTTTTCCTGCCGCAATATTATTTTCCTCCGCATACTCATTTATGTCATATGGATTATAAATAATTTCATTGCCGGCAATCTTATTCATAGAGTCAAATATTTCAATACCGGCATCCAAACTGAGCTTGTCTTTTCTTGAATCTCTTCCCCGAAGTTTTTGTTTTTCCATATCCTCTTCAAACTTGAGCATATCAACTTTAAGCCCTCTTTCCTTTGCCATCACTTCAGTCAGATCTATAGGAAATCCAAACGTATCATAAAGCTTAAAAGCCTCATCACCGGGAAAAATTTTTGTATCCTTTAATGAATCAGCAACTTCATTAAATAATTTTAATCCGCGATCAAGAGTATTATTAAAACTTTCCTCTTCAGCTTTTATAACATCCTTTGCAAACTCAATTTTCTCAATCAGCTCAGGGAATACTTCACCAAAATTTTCAACGACAACATCAACCAGCTGAAACAATATAGGCTGATGATAATCAAGCGTTCTTGCGAGACGGGAGGCTCTTCTTAAAATTCTTCTGAGCACATAACCTCTGCCTTCATTGGAGGGAATTGCTCCGTCACTGATTGCAAATGTCAGAGCTCTGATGTGATCTGCGATTGCATTGATAGAGGGAATATTTTCACCATTATATTTCCTGTCTGTGATCTCTGATATTTTTTTGATCAGAGGTTCGAATATATCTGTTTCGTAATTGGATCTTTTGTTTTGTAATACTCTGACAATTCTTTCAAATCCCATACCCGTATCAATATGCTTCTTAGGAAGCAGCTCCAGCTCACGATCTTTTTTTCTGTTGTATTGAATGAAAACAAGATTCCATATCTCGATCACATCTTCATTGCCTGAATTCACATCTTCCGGTTTGCAGCCATTTGCAGAAAAATCAAAATGAATTTCCGAACAAGGTCCGCAGGGACCGGTGTCTCCCATTTCCCAGAAATTATCTTTCTCTCCAAATCGTAAAATATGTTCGGGTGGAATGTCTGTTTGATTTCTCCAGTTATCATAAGCCTCATCATCGGTCTCGAAAACAGTAACCCAAAGTTTATTTTTAGGCAGCTTCCAGACTTCAGTCAATAATTCCCATGCCCATGTTATCGCTTCTTTCTTATAATAATCACCGAAAGACCAGTTGCCCAGCATTTCAAAAAAAGTATGATGATATACGTCATGACCAACTTCTTCAAGATCGTTGTGTTTTCCTCCGGCACGAATACATTTTTGAGTATCAGCAGCCCGTGAATAATTACGTGTGCCTGTATCAAGAAATACATCTTTGAACTGGTTCATTCCGGCATTTGTGAACAGCAATGTCGGATCGTTATAAGGGACTACAGAGGAAGAAGGGACGATCTTATGCTCCTTATCCTTAAAAAAATCTAAAAATGATCTTCTGATATCTCTGGAATTCAAGCCGCTAAATTATTGAGAAAAATGAAAATACGTTTAATGGATGAAATATTAAATGGTATTAATAGTGTAAGAAGGAGTTTTGCTCAATACAGGCTCTAATTTCACGATGCACGCATTCTGTTGTGCCCGATTTAAATTAGAATTGAAATTACAATTTTATTTGAATAAATTTAAATAATTAAAAATATTGTAATAATATTAATGAAAAAGACAACCAAAAGTTTTAAAGAGTCTAATTACAAGTTAACCCAGCAAATAACCGCTAAAAAAAATCAGGCTAAGAAAAGAGATCCTTTTAAAGAAAGAGGTGTGAAGGATTATATAGATATATTTGATGCTCGTCTATTGACAAGATTTTTAAATGAGCAGGGAAAACTACTTCCTGCAAGAATAACCGGTTCGACTGCGAAAATGCAGAGAAAGCTTACCACTGCAATTAAAAGAGCAAGACATCTTGCAATTATTCCCTTTGTCAGCGAAGGTACAAGATATTAAAAATTTTAAAATAATTTTTTTAACTGAGCTCTTATGTAACTTTGCATAAGAGTTTTTTTTTTAAAATCTGGTAATATCATCAGCTTCAATAGATACAAAAGACAATTTTAATAC
>JBDTWU010000203.1:0-5610 GCA_040006535.1 bacterium
TGAAACAATAGCGGAATTTTAGTTTGTAGCGGAAAAATTTTAATGGAATTGGTTGATGATCTTTAACTTTTAAAATTCTAAAATTTTTCTTACCGCTTTCAAACTAAAATTCTTAACGCTATTGTTTCACAGGCGGGTTGTTTTTAAAAATATTATTTGAATTTATTTTTTGCTATATAATTAAAACTAATTTCTAAAACTCAAAACATTTTGGACAGCATTGAATAAAAACCATATTATCAACAGCAAAGGATTTTTAACAGGAAGAATGTGTTAAGCTTTAATAATGAATTAAATATATTTAACGTTTATGCTTTTTAAAATAATACCTGCCCTTATAATTATTCTTTTCTATCAGTTCAATCTCACAGGCATCAGATCAAATCCTCCAGCTGATGAAACTCAGATAATTATAATTGGTACTGTTCACGTTCCCACTTATAATTATGATTCGGATACTCTTCTCAGTATTCTCAATAAGATCAATCCCAATGTAATTCTTGTAGAATGTGATACATCATATATGACCGGTGATTTTCAGCTTAAGGAAGATATTAAATATTCATTTCCGGAAACGCAGGCAATTACTGAATATCTACAAACGAAACAAGCTGAGCTCAGGCCATATGATATACCGGGAAGAGATATTTTTCTTAATGATGTTGAAAGGAAAATGTATGAAAGAAGTTTCCTCAGGGATGTTGAATTTTTATCAATGAAGAACAAACTTAACAACAATGCAATAGGGATTTTGAATAAAATTCTGGCTATGATGGATATTTCCCGCGAAATGGCTAACGCAAAATCTACTTATATAAATAGCCCTGAAGGAAGCAGGAAAATTGATTCCATTAATTATTATACTTATGCCGGGTTTGGAAACTTGATAAATTCAGTTCCTGAGCTATTACGATACAGGTCATACTGGGCTAATGAAAATAATTATTGGGAAAATAGAAATAATATCATGCTCGAAAATATTTTTCAGTTTGCAAAATATTTTGAGGGAAAGAAAATTGTTGTACTATGCGGGTTTGCTCACAAGAATCTTCTGAAGAACGGACTTTTGAAAAAAGCGGGAAATGAAAATCTTATGGTGAAGGAATTCATGGAGTTTTGAATTTAGAAATCTTTATCAATTAACCTTCTTCCTTTTCAAAAAGTGACTTTTGTTATTTTCCTGTATCCGGAGAAAAGATCTTCTCTATTTCCGATAATCTCCCATCGTCATCTGAATTATCCAGCCTGATCTCAATTATCAGTCTATCCATCTCCGGAGCGATGTTATATTTTCTTGAGTTATCTTTAGAAATTTTTTCTATAAGATCTTTATAAAAATCACTTTCGAATATTTTATGATCCTTGTCTGTTGGAAAAAAAATGGAAAGGTTTCGGCTTCTGACAGTTAATTTTTCAAGCCCGGTCTTTGTTGCCCTAATCTTTACATGTATAATTCTTAAAAGATTATCTACATCATCCAGATATTCACCGAACCTGTCCTTCAGTTCGGTTTCAACTATACTTAGCTCTTCCTCGCTCTTCAGCTCATACAATCGTCTGTATAGATTCAAACGTTCAGTGTCATTCTGAACATAATCTTTCGGTATCAGGGCGTTCAGATCATTTTCAATCACTGTGCTCTTCTCCTCTATCTTCTTCTTGATGCTTTCATTCATCTTCTGAAGAGAGCTTTCATTCTTGAACAGATCCCTGAATTCATTTTCTTTAAGCTCAAGCACTGCCTCCTCAATAATATTTATGAACATTTCAAATCCAATCTCCTGAACAAATCCGCTCTGTTCTTTGCCCAGCAAATTTCCAACACCTCTTATTTCCATATCCCTCATTGCAAGATGAAATCCTGAACCGAGATCTGTGAATTCTTCTATCGCCTGCAATCTTTTTACAGCTGTCTTTGTGAGTCTGCCATCAGGAGGTGCGATGAGATAAGCAAACGCCTGCACCTCACTTCTTCCGACTCTGCCTCTCAGCTGATAAAGTTCCGATAAGCCGTAGTTATCCGCATTATTTATTATTATGGTATTAACGTTGGGTATGTCAAGCCCGGACTCTATTATCTTGGTGCATAAAAGTAGATTAAGTTTTTTTTCAATGAAATTTATTACAATGTTTTCAAGCTCTTTACCATCCATCTGTCCGTGAGCAATTCCTATCTTTGACTCAGGCACATAGCTTTTTATAGTATCACCAAGAGTATGCAGATTTTTTATTTTATCATTTACAAAATATACCTGCCCGCCACGGATAAGTTCGTGCCTGATGATTCCGGCAAGCTGTGGCCAGTCAAGCTTGATAATTTCAGTTATTATCGGCTTTCTGTTTTTAGGGGGAGTATTTATTATTGACAGGTCTCTTGCTCCGAGCAGGGAAAAATTCAGAGTTCTTGGAATGGGTGTTGCCGTAAGAGTTAATGTATCTACATTCGGCCTGATGCTTCTTAATTTTTCCTTTGCCTTTACACCGAATCTCTGCTCTTCATCTATCACAAGAAGACCCAGATCTTTGAATATGATATCCTTCGACAGCAGCCGGTGCGTCCCTATAAGTATATTTAATTTTCCGTCGGCTAATTTTTCCAGTATCTTTTTCTGATCCTTTGTGCTTTTTAATCTTGTAATGTTTTCAACATCCACGGCAAACTGAGACAGCCTGTCTCTGAATGTATTGTAATGCTGAACCGCAAGTATCGTCGTCGGCACAAGCACGGCAACCTGCTTATTGTCGAGCACTGCTTTGAATGCAGCGCGTATGGCAACTTCCGTCTTTCCGAATCCGACATCCCCGCAAACCAGCCTGTCCATTGGATTTTCAGTTTCCATATCCTCCTTTGTTTCTACTGTTGCTTTATACTGATCAGGCGTATCTTCATACATAAAATTTGCTTCAAGCTCTTTCTGCCAGTGCGTATCAGCAGAGAATTTAAATCCCTTTTCTGATTTTCTCTGTGCATAAAGTATTATCAGATCTCTGGCAATATCCTTAACCTGTTTCTTTGTCCTTGCCTTCAGCTTATCCCATTCACCGCCTCCCAGCCGGGTAAGTACCGGTACATGTCCTTCTGCACCCGAATATTTTTTTATAAGGCTGATATTGTTAAGGTTGAGAAATAACGTGTCGCTGCCGTAATAAGCCAGCACTACAACTTCCTGGTTATTATTCCCGACCGTGATCTTCTTCAGGCCTGAATATTTCCCGATACCGAAATCGCGGTGCACAACATAATCCCCGTATTGCAATTCTTTCAATTCGCCGAAAGTAAGACCTTTAAACTTCTGCTTTCTCTTTTTGATCTGCTTAAAGTATCTTCCGAATATCTGATGCTCAGTATAAATTAAAATATTTGCATCATTAAAAATGAATCCGTTATGTATGGATTCTGGAATTACAGTGAATTTATTTTTAATGCTGAAATTTGAATCAATATTTGTTTTTTCTTCGCCATGCTCCGGTTCAATACGTATCTGCTCGTCCTTTTCAATTATGTTCTCATCTTCAAAATCTTCGATCAGCTCTTTTATTCTCACTGCCTGATGTTCATCAGATGACAGGATAAAAGCTTCGTAATGCTTTCCGGCATGATCACATAAATTCTGATAAAGTGCTTTAAGGTTTGAATGGAAATCCGGCTGAGGTTTCGATTCAAAATCAATTTCAGTCAGATCTTCGCCAGTAATATCGTAATCTGAAATTGCCTTGGCAAACGGGGCAATAAGAACCTGTCTGAATTTTTTTAATCTTTCAATTAATTCCTCATCTTTAATTTCCTTTAATGATATCTCGGGCTCGTCAATAAATATAATTGCATCATTGGGAATATAATCCAGTATATCTTCAACAGCTTCATAGTTTTTTTCTTCTTCATCTTCGGAAAGATTTATTCCAATCTTTACAGAATCAATTTCTCTTACTGACCTTTGTGAATTAATGTCAAACTCACGAATGGACTCAATTGAATCCCCGAAAAACTCAATCCTGACCGGACTTTCCAGATTACCTGCAAAGAGATCGATTATTCCTCCTCTGACTGAATAGTCCCCTTCCTCATCTACAAAGTCTTTCCTGTTGAAATGATATTTGTCCAGTGAGCTAAGAACTTCATTAAAGCTTTTCTCCTCCCCTTTTTTAAGTTCGATGATTGAAGCAATGAATTTGTCCCTGGAAATTATTTTATTAGGGAGCTCGGCAGCATTTGCAATTATAATGAACTCGCTTCCCTCCGCCAGGTCGATCAATATTTTTGAAGTAGATTCACTTTCGGAGAGCTTGGAAGAATATGCCGATAGATAATGATAGTCATTTAAAAGGTCAAGGTCGTCTTTTAATTTTGCGATCCTGTCATTATCATACGAAATGTAAAATATTTTTTTATTAATGTTTGAATAAACATAATCAACTATAAAAGATGTCATCGAACCGTTGACGCCTCCTAAAATTATGTTTTTCTTAACAATCTCTAATGATTTCTTAAGCTCACGAAATTTTCCTGAAGATATTATCTTTGATTTGATCTGCTGAAGTGTTTCAGTCATATTGCCTCTCCAAATCCTCCTTCAAAAAATTTTACCATTTCTTCAGAAAGTTCTTTTTCATCTTCGCCTTCAAATTGAAGCGATAAAATAGAACCCTGTTCTGCAGCAAGTGTCATTACCCCTATTATACTTTTACCATTCACTTCAAATCCTCCCTTGGAAATATAAAAATCAGCTTTGTACTTCGCAGCTATTCTTACTATAGCAGATGCAGGTCTTGTATGCATCCCGGCTTTATTTACTATTGTTATTTCTTTTTCTATCATTGACCGCCGATTAAAATGATTTACAATATTTCACCATTACTTCCCCCCTTGTAAAAAGAGGGGCAGGGGGGATAAATAAAATCAATCGCAATGTTTCAAAACGACCTTCCCATCAGCATTTCAGAGAACCATCTCAGCCTTTCTTTATATTCCCCTTCCGGAATTATATTCAGACATTCATCAGCGAGACTTGTATAATGTTCAATTTCTTTTTTTGCTGATTCAATTATTCCGTATTTAATATAAATATTTTTTATCGCACGGATTTCTTTCATGTTTCCTGATTTTAGTCCCTGATAATTAATAATGTTTTCAATTTTACTTCTGTCCCCTTTTTCTTTAATCACTTCCATTGCTTTCAATAAAAGATACGTTTTTTTTCCCTCTATCAGATCTCCGCCGATCTTTTTACCAAGCACCTCTCCTTCTGCATTGATATCGAGAAGATCATCCTGTATCTGAAATGCAATACCTATGTTGGCTGCATACTGCCTTATGTTACTGACCTCTCCGTCATTTGCACCCGCACACATAGCTCCTGCTACAGCGGATGTTTCAAGCATTTTTGCGGTCTTCTTGCTGATCATCATAAGATATTCCTCGGGTGAAACATCATTCCGTTTTTCAAATTCTTTATCATAGCCCTGTCCTTCGCAAACCTCGATCACACCTTCGGTGAAAATTTTTATTATCTCATTTAATTTTCCTGAATTGGTTTTTAATAAATATAAATATGCAACACCGATCAAAAGGTCACCGCACAATATGGCAACATTCTCATTCCATTTCTTATG
>JBDTWU010000204.1:0-5951 GCA_040006535.1 bacterium
AGGAGCATACAACAGGGAAGTAAGATACTACTGCTGCTGGGGTCTGATCGCCGGGCATGCGGTTTCAACAATAAGCTCGCTCGCATTTTATTTTTATGATTCACCGGGAACAGATTACAGAGATTTTCTGCTTACTTCTGCTGTAGTTGACGGCATTATGATCCTTCTGTTTGTCTATATACTTATTCAGTGCAGGCAGTATACACTTAAATTAAATCCGCAAAGAGAATTCATAAAATATTTTTCAGTGCCAGTACAAATATCCAGAATTGTCTATGTGATCATCGCAGTGTTTTCCATTCTCATGGTTTTAATGTCATTATACTTTAGACTATTTTCAGAAGCTAATTCTTCATTAAGCGCTGTTTACGGATATCCTGATCCGACGCTGGGAAACACTCTGACATTATATTCAGTGGTAGGATTTATATCTGCTCTGTTAGCTATGAGTGAAAAAATCAGGCAGTATCTTTTTGGAGTTTTACTGTTTCCTTTTTTTCTTGGTGCAGTGATAGCAATTTCTTTATTTATTGTAAAGGATATCCAGGGAGATTTAACAATTCAGACACGATCAGGAGGTTTAGTTATAGTTGACTGGTATTTCTTTCTTTTTATAATTTTTAACACTGCAATTTTTATTCTTCTGGTTTCTTTGAGAAAGATGTATTACAATGTTGATTATATCATTTCATCAATGAGTCCTTCCAGCGCAAAGAACGTGATCGCATTAGCTGATGCATTTTTTGAATGTGATCCCAAAAAAAATTCTTCAGTGTTAATTTCCATTGACCAGTATATCGGAGGCATTAGAGGAAGGAAAAGGGGATTGCTTAATTTTCCTTTCTGGGTAGTTGAAAATGTATTAAATGTTATTTTTGGAATTCATCCTAATTTTTCTACAATGAGCAGAGATGAACAGAGATGGTTCTTAAAAAAATATTTGCTCCGGTCACCTGCAGAATGCAAAAGATCTTTTGTACCCATTGCGGCAGATTTCGGATCTCAGATCGGTCTGGCTGTAAATGCAATGATAATGTTTGCATATTATTCAAACACTAACACAAGAAATGAAATCGGTTATGTTCCGCTGTATGCAAGAGACAGGCTTCAGGGGAGCACACCATTATTCGAAGCACCGTTCAAATTCCCCTCACCTTTACCCAAAGATCCGTCGGATGAATGGAATAATAAACCAGCGTCACCACTTCCGGAAAAACCATTTATCGCTCCAAGGGTGACTATGTCTTTATTCGAAAAAGATATTCCGGATGAAGTTGATTATTTGATATTGGGTTCAGGTGCAGGCGGTGCTATTATGAGTTACAGACTGGCCTGTGAAATTAACGATCCATCGAAAATATTAGTGGCCGAAAGAGGAAACCGGTATCAGCCATTGCAGGACTTTAACGATTATGAAATGGAGATGATGAGAAAGCTTTATAAAGAAGGCGGTCTTCAGCAGACGAAAAAGTTTACTATGTCAGTCCTGCAGGGTGAATGTGTCGGAGGTACAACGATAATTAATAATGCTGTCTGTATTGAGATGACAGATGAAACAAAAAACAAATGGCAGAATGAATATGATATTGATCTTTCAGGACTTGATAATGAGTATGAAAAAATTGCAGGCGAGATCGAGATAAAAGAGATCGGTTCTGCCGGGATAAATAAGAACGTGATGAATAAATTTAAAAAAGGTGTCGATGGATATAATTTAAACTCTGATGAAAAATTATATCCGGTATATCCTCTGAGAGCAAATCACAGAAATATTATCGGTGATGAAAACTGGAATCTCGGGAATAAAAGACTAACGAAGCGTACAATGCTTGAAACTTATCTGCCGTGGAGCGAATCACGGGGTGTTAATATTATTTCTAATCTCACAGGTTTAAAATTTATTGCGGAAAATAATACTGCTAAAGCCGTAATACTGAAGCTGGATAACGGCGAGCTGAAAAGAGTTAAAGTAAATAAAGCAGTTATCGTTTCCGGCGGTGTGATCTCAAGCAGCCATTTTCTCATGCGGAGCGGGGTATACGGAAATGTTGGCCGCTCTATGAGCTGCAACTTTGCTTTTCCTGTGACTTTTAAATTCGATGAAATAATAAATGCATTTGACGGAAATCAGATTACGCTTGGTGCACTGGATGAGAAAAACAGAGCGGTATTCGAAACTTATTTTAATCCGCCGGCATCTTTTGCTTTGGCATCTGTTCCTTTTTATTTCGACCGGAGAGAATCAATTATGAATAATTATAAGAATCTTCTAAACTTCGGAACACTTGTCGGCTCGGAGCCAAATGGAATTATTCAAAAGAAAACCGGTCTGCTTAACGGACAGGCATTCAGCTGGGAGCTCGGTGAAGATGACAGGACAAATATAAAATATGCACTCTCGGCAATTTTGAAATTAGGATTTTATGCAGGAGCATCGAAAGGAATTCTCCCTATGAAGCCGGGCATTGAAATGGATTTGAGTATGGACAGCATTAATAAATTTGAAAAGAGCTTGCAGGATTATCCTTTAAGAATGGATGATCTTCTAATCGGGACAGCGCATCCGCAGGGAGGAAATATTTTAACCGGTGAAAATTCAAAACATAAAAATAAAAGAGTATTGAATTCAAGATATCAGGTTGACGGATATAAAAATGTTTATGTTGCCGATGCATCAGTGTTTCCGGAAAGCATGAAGCTTAATCCGCAATGGACGATATTGGCAATGAGTTCGATGGCTTCTAAAAAAGTACTGGAGAATTCATTGTGAGCGAACCGGAAGTTGTGAAAAGAGATAAAGAAGATTATGTGAAGCTTACACGCAGTGAAATGCAGAATCATTACCGGACTGAGGCAACAAAGGAAGAAAAGGAGAAGCCTGCAGAACAGTCAGCCGCAAATAAAATTTCCGATTTTTTTGAATCAAAATTTTTTACCTGGCTATATCATTATTTCAGAAGCAGATTCGGACCACGTCATGATTTTTTGAACTACTCAGATCAAACTAATGATAACGGAATATATAAATTAGAAAAAACATCAGATGAATCAAAGCCCGGGATAAGCATTGCACTTGTTGCAGACTGGGCAACAGACACAAATGAATCCGATAAGATCGGAGCTTTAATAAAAAGTCATAAGCCGGATTATTCAATTCATCTGGGGGATATTTATTTTGTCGGTATGAAGGACGAAATAGCTCAGAATTTTTTTAACGAAAACTCCTCCTGGTACCGCGGAACTTCAGGAAGCTTTTCTATAATGGGGAATCATGAAATGTATTCACGCGGTATTTCATATTTCAGAGATCTGCTGCCGACGCTGGGAGTTCATTCAAAAAAGGAGAATCAGTATCTCGGTCAGAAAGCAAGTTACTTTTGTCTTGAGAATGAGCACTGGAGAATTGTTTGCCTGGACACGGGATACAACTCTGTCGGTATTCCTATTTTAGAATATATATTTAAACCGAAATATAATTTTCATGCGGACATCATGAAGTGGCTTGAAGGTATATTGAATCTGAAGAATGATAAACGCGGAATAATTTTTTTGACTCATCATCAGTATACTTCAGCATTTGAAGAAGAATATAAAAAGGCCGGCGATCAGCTTGCTTCCTTAATCGGCAGCGATCGAAAAGTTTTGTGGTTCTGGGGACATGAGCATAGATTAGCCGCTTACGGGCTGCATAAACACGATGAAGGCGTTTCAGCTTTCGGACGGTGCATTGGAAATGGCGGAATGCCTGTAGAGTTCAAACATCAGATCAATGAAAATAAAGCGAGAGAATGTAATTTGATCTTATATGACGAACGAAAGAATACTGAAATAAAAGATATTAATATCGGATATAACGGTTTTGTTATTTTGAATATAATAGATGCCGAATTAACTGCTGAATATTTTGATATTCGCAATGAATTATTGTTTAAAGAAACATGGACAGCAGATAATCAATCCGGAAATATCAAAGGAAAAGAAATTGAAATAATCTGTAAGGACCTGACACTTTACTCAGCTGACATTAAAAAAGCATTACAGTAATTTATTTTAGCAATATCATCTTCCTGACTTCACTTAAATTTTCAGTTTCTAATTTATAATAATATATCCCGCTTGAAAAGTTTTCTCCATTGAATTCAACTTTATAATTTCCTGCATTTTGATTTCCATTTACTAAAGTAGCTACTTCTTTTCCCTGATCATCAAATATTTTAAGCGATACAAAATTCCCAATGGGCAAGTCGTAGTTTATAATTGTTTTTGGATTGAAGGGATTCGGATAATTCTGAGAAAGCTCAAATTTTTGCGGCACTCCTATATTAACTTCATTGCCTAAATAAAAATATTTAAAGTTACCGTTAAGATCAATTTGTTTTAGCCGGTAATTATATTTTCCGGTGATTAACCTTGTGTCGGTAAATGAATAATCATTCGGAGTATTAGAATTTCCATGTCCCTTAATAAATGAAATCATTGACCAGTCACCATTTACAAATGAGCGGTCAATTTCGAATCCGGAATTATTTATTTCACTTGAAGTTGTCCAGTTTAAAATTACATCACTGTTGTTTACTGTTGATGTGAAAGAAATCAATTCAACAGGTAACGGAATGTCACTTTCATCAGCCCCCATATATGGATGCAAAGGATTTCGTGGCTGTCCGTCTATATCATCTGTGATTCCGGGGATAGGAATACCAACAAGACCCGCATCACCAACCGAAGATCCGTTCAAATGCAGATCTGTATTTGAAGCGAAACTGACAGCTCTTTCAATAGAATGAATATCCATGCCGGAAATCGTACGGTACTGCGCAAGGTTTTGTAAATATCCGTATACTGAATGGTATAAAATATACTGGTTAATATAATAGAAATTATTATAATCAGAACTGTTGAATGTTGATTCTATCAGGTAATATGTCAGGCTTGCACTGCCGAAATTCCCAAGGTTGACCATAATATTATTTTTTGAATTTATTCCCG
The DNA here is from genome assembly GCA_040006535.1 of bacterium. GTDB lineage: Bacteria > Bacteroidota > Ignavibacteria > Tepidaquicellales > Tepidaquicellaceae > JAGPCH01. Next base: position 4,990 of record JBDTWU010000204.1, read on the forward strand.
TGCAGGAAACAAATGTAATATCACCCGAACTTTGATCGGCAGTTCTTACGGTATTAAAATAAACATTTACATTTGTTGCATCAGATATCCATATGCCCGTACCGGTACGAAGAGAAACAAAATTGTTTGCAATCAAAGCTGATAGACCCTCATATCCGCCAACCGTTATTCCATCTGCAGCAGAATTAACAGACACCGAGATTAATTTATTTTTTAATATTCTTAGATTGCCATTGCAATTAAGGGCTCTTATACAGGAAGGTGATGGAGAAGCACCGAATAAAGATGTACAATTTAAGCTGTTGCCTGCGATCAACATATCCTCATGTCTGTATATTTCAATAACATTATTGCAGGATAAGTTATTGTTTGTTATTTGAGTGTTTCGGGATATCAGTGTTTGTTCCGGGAAATATATCCCAAATTTGATATCAATACTATTTCTGTCAATAATTAAGTTATTCATTAGTGCATTTGAACTCAACAAACCATAATCATTAGTTATACCTCCCGAAAAAATATTATTCAAAATCTTTATATCATCATTACTTCCTGAAAATAAAATCCGGCTTCTCATAGCTACCGAAGAGTTATTATCCGGAAAACTAATAAATTTGATTGTAAGGAAATCTGCACCGTTGATTTTTAAAGTAAAACTCGATGCTGTATTTGATGAATACCAATTGACATCATTTGCATTAAGAGTTTGCGACTGAAATGTGATGTTGTTTATTGAACTTGCACCCGGAATTGGATTAATAGTTACCGATTCATCATAGCTTCCGGTTTTAATATTAAAAATCACAGCACCACTGACTCCAAGAGATACAAGATCATTTACCGCAGAACTAATTGTCAGATAATTTCCTCCTGTACCTATAGTGTATGTTCCGTTTAACGGTATGGCTGAACCTGATTGAGTGAAAAGGAATAAAGATGTAATTATAAAAGTGAAGAAAAAA
>JBDTWU010000205.1:0-4268 GCA_040006535.1 bacterium
GACAGCACGAAGTGACACCGGTCTTAAAAATGTTTCTGAAGAAATATCCGGAACTTTCAGTGTAAAAGTTAAAATTATTTCTAAAGATTTATCAAAAAACAATTCAGCTCAGGAATTATTTGATGAAATAATTTCAGAAGGATTTAATGTTGACATATTAATTAACAATGCCGGCTTTGGAAGCTATGGAAACTTTTCTGAATCAGAATTGGATAATGATCTTGATATGATTTATCTGAATATCACATCATTAGTTATTCTTACAAGGTTATTTTTAAATGAAATGCTGAAAAGAAATTCCGGCAGGATAATGAACGTAGCCTCTACAGCTGCATTTCAGCCGGGTCCGTTCATGGCCTTGTATTATGCAAGTAAAGCATTTGTATTATCTTTTTCCGAAGCCGTAGACGAGGAGATTGCTGATTCCAGCGTAACCATATCCTGCCTTTGCCCGGGACCAACCAATACAGGTTTTCAGGAAAGAGCCGGTATGCATAAAATAAAACTTGTAAATAAAAAATTAGCAGGAATGATGAGTGCGGAAAAAGTAGCCGGGATAGGTTACAATGGTCTTATGAAAGGAAAAAGAATTATTATCCCGGGAAAAATTAACTGGCTGGTATCTCAGGCTGTCCGCTTTACTCCCAGAAATTTAGTTACAAAGATTGTAAGTTATATAAACACAGAATTAAGTTAAGTCTGATGCTATTGCCAGTTCATCCTTTTTCTTAATTCATCTATATGAGCATAATGATGCTTACCATGCCATGAATACATTCCGGTAATTTCATCCAGTGAAAATTCTTTCCCGTGTTCAGGATGAAAAAAACTTTTTTCAAAATCTTTTTTTTCCATTGTCTTCAAAATATCTATCCAGCGTTTATGTATAGATTCAATGAGGCTCAGGGAAACATTAACGGGAGTGTTCTTGTAATCTCCGAGCTCCGCCCACTTATCTTCGAAGTAAGGTTTTATTATGGGCACATCTTCCGTAAGAGCAAGCTTGAAACGTATTATTGCATTCATATGGCTGTCTCCGATATGGTGTATGACTTGCCTCACAGTCCATCCATCGGGCCTGTATTTAGTATTCAATTTCTCATCAGAAAAATTGGAGACAAGATTTTTTAAATTTTCAGGAAGCTTTTCAATATCCGAAATATAACTTTTTAAATTCTCTTCAGTGATCGTTTGAGGAGGGTTGTAACGGTCTACCGGATATTTTAATTTTTCTAATTCTTTAGATTCCATTTTTATAATAAAATTTATTTGATTGCGACATAAACATCTGCCTGTGGTTCATCGGAAGAGTATTTTTCTGTATAAACATCGAAGTCGCCGGAATATGTTCTTTCAAGATCAGAGCTCCAGATGAATTGCCAGGTTTTAACTAATTCGTCCGGCATCTTTCCCTTTGCCGTAAAGACTGCAAACTTTGATGCAGGAATAATTTTTGATACCATGCCCTCAGGTACATCACTGAAATTCTTTACTTTACAGCCCAGGACAATAGTGTAAGGCTTTGTATAGTCGGATTCATATTCAGTATATAATGACAAAATATCAGCCGATATTTTATTTGGGATCTTATCCTTAATGTTTTCTGTAAAAAACTGTTCCCACAGATGCGGAATCTCATCGGATGCATCATCGTTGCTTGTTCGCGCTTCAATCCCGGTTAACTTTATCTCTTCCAGTGTGGTAATTTTATAATCCATTTTTTAAGTTAATTGATTTTTAGTAAATTACATAATCTGATTTGAAATAAAACTTGGCAATAGTAATTATTTAGCTACTGCTTTGTATCGATTAAAACCAGAGATTGGTAGCGAATTTTGGACTAATGGAAATAATGTTTTCAGAATGATATTTTAACCGGATTTAAACTCAGATTTCAAATTCCTGACCTTTGAAAGGTATCTCGATGTCTTTAAAATTAAGACCCCGCAGACCGCTTTGAAAAGCCTCCTGCTGGTCAAGCTCGCCGTGAACCAGAAATATTTTCTGCATTTGATTTCTGTCAAACTGGTTGAAATAAGAGAGCAGCTCATCTCTGTCAGCGTGTGCTGAAAAAGAATTCAGGACAACTATTTTTGAATGGACATAATATTCATCTCCGAAGATACGGACTGCTGCATTTTCAACATTACGTGCCTCCACCAGTCTTCTGCCAAGAGTATGCTCCGCCATAAATCCGACTATGAGAATGGTTGAATTAGGATCTTCGATATTATTTTTTAGATGATGAAGCACTCTTCCCGACTCTGCCATGCCGGATGCAGATATGATTATGCAGCACTCATTAAAAAAGTTTAGCTTCTTTGAATCTTCTACATCCCGAATATATTTTAAATTCGGCAGCTCAAATATTTCCTTCCCGTTTAAGATCATATTTGCAAACTCTTCATCATAACATTCCGGATGAAGCTTAAATATATCTGTAGCCTTTGTAGAGAGCGGACTGTCAACGAAAATCGGAATTCTGGGAATGATTCCATTGTCAAAAAGTTTTGAAAGGGAATAAATAATTTCCTGAGTTCTTCCCACGCTGAATGCCGGAATAATAATTTTACCGCCTCTTGCGATCGCCTCTGTTAATACTGTACCAAGCTGGTCATCCATCATATTTGATTTATCGTGCACTCTACCTCCGTACGTTGACTCCGAAATAATGTAATCAACATTTCCCATAAATTCCGGGTCTCTCAATATCGGCAGCCCCGGTCTTCCGATGTCTCCTGAAAAAGCCAGCTTAATTTTTTTGGTGCCGTCATCTATTTCTAAAACCATCATTGCGGAGCCGAGTATATGTCCTGCATCAAAGTATTCTACAACGACTTTCTCGTTCATGCCATCTATGCAAAATTTCTTTCTGTATGCAACTGTTTTGAAAAATCTTAAAACATTTTTGGCATCATCCATCTTATATAAGGGCTTATATAATTCAAGATTATTTTTGAGTCTTTTTTTATTAACATACTCCGTATCCTTCTCCTGAATATGTGCGCTGTCAAGAAGCATTATAGAGCACAGGTCACGTGTAGCAGTAGTGCTGTATATTGCTCCGTTAAAACCCTTTGCATAAAGTGAGGGAAGGTTTCCCGAGTGATCTATATGCGCATGCGACAATACGACACAATGAAGCTCCTTCGGATCAAAGAGAAAGCTTCTGTTAATGTCGTAAGCTTCTTCTCTTCTTCCCTGATACAATCCGCAGTCCAGTAAAATTTTCTTACCGTTAATTTCCAGCAGGTGTTGTGAGCCCGTAACAGTTCTGTCGGCTCCGCAAAATTTTATTTTCATGATAAATTTATTTTGTTTTTTGAATAAAGGAACGGAAAGACTATATGTTCTAATCGATTAATCCCTTGATCGATTCATCAAAATCAGAATCTCACGGCATTAAATTTATGTCTGGTTACATACGGATTATCTTTAATAAAAAACCTGTACGGGAAGTCAATGCCGACGTTAAGTCCTATTCTCCTGGTTGTAATAATTTCTAATTTTTCTTTTTTAAAAGGTTTTGAAATAAAGACTTTCCCGGATAAAGTCAGATCCTCGCCGTACAAATTTTTACCAATGTCCATTGCAATGCAGAGCTTTGCGGGACCGTTTGTTAATTCGTATATGTTTTTTGTCTCGCCTCTTAATTCTTTCATGATATCAATTCCCTCTAACGGTTCTACTGCTCTTATCAATGAAGCATTTCCAAGTCCCTTCTCATCGCACACAACATTAAAGCAATAATAATTTCCATAAATAAAATATACATAAACCATTCCACCCTGCTCATACATTATTCTGTTTCTCTCAGTGATCTTATGATATGCGTGTGAAGCCGGATCATGATCCCCAAAGTATGCTTCAGTCTCTACAATTTTTGCGGCAACATTTTTATTCCCGATCTTTCTTACGATCACTTTTCCAAGAAGCTCTTTTGAAACGGTTACAGAATCTCGGAGATAAAATTTTCTTGTAAGCGGCTTAAAATTTAGGGACAATATTTTTTGATAACAAAAATTTAGTTTGTAATATAGAGAAAAAAGAGATTATTGAATATAGATTTCAAAAGTGTTTAGTGATGGTTGCAGTAATTATGTCAACGACCCTACATTTTGTGTACATTTGGGTTACATTAATTATGACTCAATGTAGGAAGGATCTTGTCTGGGAAATTGTAAAGCTGAAGTTTTTTATTTTAATGTTTAAATGTGATTTTACAATTTAAAATTCAAAATTCAAATTATATACTATTTTATCAAAAC
>JBDTWU010000206.1:0-4908 GCA_040006535.1 bacterium
ATACTTAATACTTAATACTTAATACTTAATACTTAATACTTAATACTTAATACTCAATACTCAATACTCAATACTCAATATTTAAAATGGGCAAGATAACTGTCGAAGAAAAAGCAAAAGAACTCGGCATCAATAAAATCAGGAAGCATATATTTTTATGTTGTGACCAGACCAAGCCTAAGTGCTGTGAAAAAAAAGACGGGCTGGAGTCATGGGATTTTCTTAAATCAAGATTGAAAGAATTAAATCTTACGGGTGACGGAGGTATTTACCGGACCAAGGCAAATTGCCTTAAAGTTTGTCAGGACGGACCCATAGCTGTGGTCTATCCTGAAGCAGTATGGTATCATTCATGCTCTCCTGAAGTCCTGGAAAGAATTATTCAGGAACATTTAATTGGAGATATACCTGTGGAAGATTTTATAATAAAGACAGAGATGACTGAGTCCAATTAGCAGACGGTAAATAATTTTGTAAAATAATTTAAAGACAATTCCGGAAAATGAAGTTTAAAGATTATAAATATGAAAGACCTGATATAAAGTTATTCGGAGATAAATTCAGCAGTATTATATCTGAATTTGAAAATTCTAAAAGTGCCGGTGAACAGTATGAAGCTATATTAAAAATTAATAAGCTAAGAAGAGATTTTGAGACAATGAGATCAATTGCGTCAATAAGATACACTATTAATACAAAGGATAAATTCTATAATGAAGAACATGAATTTTTTGACGAAGTTAATCCGCTTTATTCCGGTTTCAGATATAATATTTATAAGGTTCTGATTGAATCTAAATTCAGGAAAGAGCTGGAGATTATAACAGGAACAATGCTTTTCAGCGAAGCTGAATCATTCCTTAAGACATTCAGTCCGGAGGTAATCGATGATATGAAAATTGAAAACCGGCTGGCGAGTGAGTATGTAAAGCTTATTGCAACCGCAAAGATAAAATTTGAAGGCGAAGAAAGAAACATTTCCGGGATGTCACTTTTCCTTGAATCAGAGAACCGGGAGTTAAGAAAGAGTGCGTATGAAGCCAAGTGGAAATTTTTTGAAGATAATGAGAAAGAGTTTGACAGAATATATGATGAGCTTGTTAAAGTAAGAAATAAAATAGCAATAAAGCTTGGTTATAAAAATTACGTTCAGCTTGGATATGATCTTATGGGAAGAACAGATTATTCACCTGACGAAGTTGCTGAATTCAGAGATGGAGTAAAGGAATTCATTGTTCCGGTAACAATGGAAATTAACCGGATGAGAAAGAAAAGAATTGGTTTGGATAAAGCCTTTTATTATGATGCCGGATATAATTTTAGTAATGGAAATCCCAAACCTAAAGGTTCTCCGGAATGGATTATGGAAAAAGCTGAGAAAATGTATGATGAGCTGTCTGAAGAAACAGGAAAATTTATACATCATATGAGAGATCATGAACTGCTTGACCTTTACAACAGAAAAGATAAGGCAGCAGGCGGATATTGCAGCTTCATTTCCAATTATAAAAGTCCGTTTATATTTTCTAATATGAACGGAACTGCCGATGATATCAAAGTACTTACTCATGAAGCAGGTCATGCATTTCAGGGATATGAAAGCAGAAATTTTGAAATGTTAGAATATATTCATCCAACGATGGAAGCTGCAGAGATTCACTCTATGAGCATGGAATTTATAACGTGGCCATGGATGAATTTATTTTTCGAAGAAGATACTGACAAGTTTTTATTTTTACATTTAAGCAGGTCATTAAATTTTATTCCATACGGAGTAACGGTTGATGAATTCCAGCACCGGGTATATGAAAATCCTGATGCTACTCCTGAAGAAAGGAAAGCTTTGTGGAGAGAAATTGAAAAAAAATATCTTCCCGATATTAATTATGATGAAAATTATTTTCTTGAAAAAGGCGGATTCTGGTTTCACCAGGCTCATATTTTCAAAAAGCCATTTTATTATATTGATTATTGTCTGGCACAAATCTGTGCACTTCAGTTCTGGAGAAAGTGCAATCATGACAGGAATATAGCCTGGGAAGATTATCTTAATCTCTGCAAAGCAGGCGGCAGTAAGTCTTTTCTTGAGCTGCTGGATATTGCAAAGTTAGAGTCTCCTTTCGATAAAAAAGTTGTTGAGTCTATTGTGAAATATTCCGCCGAATGGATTGTAAGCGCTAATAAGGAATTGGATTATAATCAGATTACTTAACAAATAAAATTTATCACCTATAATTATTTCACTTTGTAAACTTACCTTCAAAGTTTTAACTTCAGGAGTAAATCATTTCCTGTAACCCTCAAGCGCCACAAATAATACGAATTTATTACGCATTAATTCTATTTTACTAAACTCAAGAAATGTTTTGCGAACTACATGAGTTCTTTTAAATCCAATTCCCTTAATTATTAATAATTTATTTCCTTTTTGTCTTAGTTTCTTTGTAGTAAAATTGTAAGAATGGTAAAAAAGATATTTTAATAAAACTTTTTTCTGCTTCTTATAATTAATAATTTCCCAAAAGATAAAAATTAATTGGCAAAGCTTTTAGAGTTTACAAACAGAGGCATATTCTGCCCGCAGGCAAATATTTATATAGACCCGTGGCGTCCGGTAGATATGGCGATTATTACACACGCACATTCAGATCATGCGCGAAGAGGAAGCAATTCATATCTTGCACACAAGCTGTCTGTTCCGATCATGAAATACCGGCTTGGGACTGATATCTCAGCTGAAGGAATTGAATACAACAGAACAGTAAATGTTAATGGTGTAAATATTTCTTTGCATCCGGCGGGACATATTCCGGGTTCATCACAGGTAAAATTGGAATTCAAAGGCGAGATCGCAGTTGTATCAGGAGATTATAAACTCGCAGATGATGGCTTATCTCAGCCATTTGAATTTGTAAAGTGTAACACATTTGTTTCCGAATCTACATTTGGATTACCTGTATATAAATGGAAAAGGCAGGAAGAAATATTCAATGAGATAAACAACTGGTGGAGGAGCAATAAAGCAAAAGGAAAAGTATCCGTACTATGCGGCTATTCACTGGGAAAGGCTCAGAGAATTTTATATAATCTTGACAGATCGATCGGAAATATTTTCGGACATGGAGCTGTTACAATAATAAATGATATAATGATAAATGAAGGGGTTAACCTTCCCTCAATTAACAGAGTAAGTGCAGCGTACTTAAAAAAAGATTATGAAGGAGCAATGATCATTGCGCCTCCTTCTGTAATTGGAAATCCATGGCTGAGAAAATTTGATCCTTATTCACTGGGGAATGCCTCAGGCTGGATGAATATAAGAGGAGCAAAAAGAAGACAGGCTCTTGATATTGGTTTTGCACTTTCAGATCATGCAGACTGGAATGAACTCAATACAGCAATTAAGGAAACCGGAGCTGAGAAGATCTTTGTCACACATGGATATACTTCTGTATATGTTAAGTGGCTCCTCGAAAATGGTTACGATGCAGAAGAGCTTGATACGAAATTTGTGGGAGAGAATCCAGATGAAGAAATTAACGAAAATGAAATTGAAAAACTTTGATTAGAATTAACCACGGAGACACAAAGGCACTAAGTTATAAAAAAATTTAAAATGTTTTTCTTTGAGTCTAAATTAAATTAACCACTAATACACAAAGGCAATTAGTTATAAAAAAATTTAAAATGTTTTTCATGAATTTTTTGTGTCTTTGTTATAAAAAAAACCATAGTAGTAATTATTAAAATGAAATTATTTGCGGAATTTATTGAATCGCTGGACCGGACAAATAAAACCAACGATAAGATTGAGATCATAAAAGATTATTTTGCTAATGTGAATGAGAAAGACAAATTATGGACTTTGTATTTGCTCTCAGGCGGAAAGATAAAAAAGAAATTCAATTCTTCTCAGCTCCGGGAATGGGCAATAGAATTTTCCCGGCTGCCAAAGTGGCTGTTCGAAGAATCATATCACTCTGTCGGTGACCTTGCAGAGACCATTGCATTGATATTACCGGAACCACTTAACAAATCAGATAAAACTCTTACCGAATGGATAGAATACATTGAAGCAATAAATAATGCAAATGATGAGAACAGGAAAGAAAAAATTACCGAAGCGTGGAATAGCCTGAATCAAAATGAAAGATTCGTTTTTAATAAACTTATCACCGGCAGTTTCAGAATTGGTGTGTCTCAGAAAACTCTTATAAATGCACTTTCACAAACCGAAGATATTGAAGCAAATATTATTGCCCACCGATTAATGGGTAACTGGCATCCGGCTGCTACAACTTTTCCGGATCTTCTCAGCAGTAAAAATTTAAATGATGAAATTTCAAAACCATATCCTTTCTTCCTCGCATACTCTGTCGAAGATAATCCGGAGAGATTAGGTGATCCTGCAGACTGGCAGGCGGAATGGAAATGGGACGGAATAAGAGGCCAGCTTATTTACAGGAAGGGAGAATTATTTGTATGGTCAAGAGGTGAAGAGCTTGTTACGGATAAATTTCCGGAACTTCAATATGTTAAATCAATTTTGCCTGACGGAATTGTTCTTGATGGCGAGATCATGTGCTATGGCAATAACTGTCCGATGCCTTTCAATCTTTTACAAACCCGTATCGGAAGAAAAAATATTAATCAGAAAATATTGAAAGAAGCGCCGGTTGTTTTTATGATCTATGATATTCTTGAATACGAAGGAAAAGATTTAAGAGAAAAATTTTTGACCGAAAGAATAAAAATCCTGAATAACCTGGAAAGGAAAACCTGGGATCTGGGAGTCTTAAAATTATCTGAGGAAATAAGTTTTGAAAATTGGGAAGAGCTTAGAAAAATAAGGTCAAAATCGAGGGATTTTTTTACAGAAGGGATCATGCTTAAAAATTCGTCTTCAGT
>JBDTWU010000207.1:0-2058 GCA_040006535.1 bacterium
GGTCTAATAAAGAATTTAATGATATAAAAGATCAACCCGTTCAAAATAGTGTGCTTGCTTCAGGTGATTTTTTCAGAATTGAAGTCAAAGAGTCAGGCATATACAGGATTGATAAGGTCTTTTTACAGTCAGCCGGAATTAATACTGTTAATCTAGATCCCAGAACAATTAAGATATACGGAAACGGAGGAGCCGAACTCCCTTATAAAAATTCTGCAGTTGTTCCGAATGATCTGATTGAAAACAGAATTTTTATTTTCGGTCAGGAAGATGGTCAGTTAAATGATGCTGATTATATATTATTTTATGGAAGAAATCCAAATGAATGGAACTATGATAGCGATCGGAAAACATACACACACAAGTTAAATACTTATTCTAAGTCTAACTATTACTGGATCACTTACGGTGGTGTCAATGGCCTTAGAATGAATTTAATAAATTCAGGAAATGCTTCAGGCATTACACCATTGACCAGTTTTAAAGAAAGATCTTTTGATGAACCTGAAGTTAATAATCTTGGCTCTACCGGAATATTGTGGGTAAGTCAGAGAATAAGTATTAACCAGAGCTTTGCTTTTAATAAGGAATTAACAGGATATGTTGATGGCAGTAATGTCAACTTCCGGTTCAGGTTTGGTAATGGATCATTTTTTCCCGAATCGTGGAGAGTCGAAGATCTGAATTCAAGCTATCTTCAAACTGTATATGTACCACAGCTCACCAGTGGATTTTCTCATATTAATCTCTCCAATCTCGGAGACAGTCCATACGGAGTTAATTATCCACTTACGCCGGGAAAGAAAAGCATTAATTTCAAGGCTTCTTTACGCTCACAGGATGGCAATTCGCCTAATGTTGCAGGATATTATGATTTTTACGAAGTGCTGTACGACAGATACTTAACTGCTGATAATAATGTATTGAGATTTAACTCACCGGATACTAATACTACGGTTGAATATCAGATCAGTAATTTCACAACTACAGATGTGAAACTTTTAGAAGTGTCGCAGTTTGACAATGTTTCAATCATCAATCCTATCTCATATTCCAATGGGGTGTTAAGATTTCAATCTGAAATCATCAGCAGTAATCCAAAAGAGTTTTATGCAATCGGAGGCAATAATTATAAAACTCCGGTTTCAATATCATCAAAAATTGCAAATCAAAATTTAAAGGGTGATCTCAGCAGCGGTGCAACTTTTATTATTATTTCTCCAAAAGAATTTCTTTCAGCTGCTAACCGTCTGAAAGCTCAGAGAGAACGGCCGGGGAATAATTATTTGAAAACAACTGTAGTGGATGTAGAAAAGATATATAATGAATTTTCCGGAGGACTGCAGGACCCGTTAGCTATGAGAAATTTTATTAAATATGCATTTAACAACTGGGATGAAAGACCTGTTTATATTTTATTTTTTGGTGACGGCAGTTATGATTATAAAAATATTTATAATCTTTACAGCAACGGTGTAAAAAACTGGTTGCCGCCGGTGGAAAAAAATTCTCAGACATCTGATGAAGTTGAAAGTTACTGCTCCGATGATTTTATTGTGGAAATAAATGAAAACAGCACCGAACCTATCGGATCTGCAATAACTGATTTCAGCACCGGAAGGCTCCCTGTAAATACTATTGATCAGGCAAATATAGTAGTGGATAAAATAATCAGCTATGAAGATCCTTTGAATTATGATAAATGGAGAAATGAAGTTACATATGTGGCTGATGACGGGTGGACAACGGATGCAACTCAGGGACAGGAAAACAGCATTCATACAAACCAATGTGAAGATGTTGCACAGAATCATTCACCAAATTTTCTTAAGAAAAACAAGATCTATATTGTAAGCTATCCGGCGGAGATTACTCCACAGGGAAGGAGAAAGCCGGGAGCTTATGCAGATATAATAAAGCACTGGAATGAGGGAAGATTAGTAATCAATTATACCGGTCACGGAAGCACCGATCTGTGGGCTCATGAACACATTTTTGAAAAACAAACATCGATCCCGCAATTAACTAATAAAAATAAATATCCATTCATTACCATTG
>JBDTWU010000208.1:0-13909 GCA_040006535.1 bacterium
TATCCGGCATTATCAATCGTTTATTCATGGTTGTTAAGTACCGCTATGCAGATTATATTTTGGAAACAATTCTTATTGCTCTTGCATTAATTATAGTTTACAGGATCTATAAAAAAGATCTGTTTCAATTTTACAAACAGAAATTTTTTAAAACTCTTCTTATTATCGGAATTATGTTAAGAATTATTCTTGCAATACATGACTTTTATGACAGACCGGTACAGGACAGTGATTATGAAAAGCACGAGAAGCTCGGTGCCCGCATTGCATTCGAAGGAGAGTTTTATGATTTCACAGGAGTAGAGCTGAGAAACTTCAGACAGCCCGGCTTGCCTGTTTTATTTGCATTAGGTTTATGGATATATAACAATCCCGTTACTTATGCATTTGTAATGATCCTGTTTTCATTCGGTGTAATTATAGCAGGTTATTATCTTTTCAAAGATATAAAGAATATTGCCGCGCTTTTTTCTTTTGCATACCTTGCGATCTCTCCGAATATGTTATTCATGGCATCGACTTCAAATACACAATTGTCATTTTTTTTCTTTCTGATTTTACTTTTCATAATTTTAAAAAATTATAAAGGAAAAACATATCAGCTTCTGATCATCGGTGCGTTGCTTGCTGCAGAGATGTATATAAGATTTAACTTTTTAATGATATTTATTCTGATACCTTTTATTATTGAAAAACATCAAGTTCAAAAAACAGGTAATACAATTGCAAAACTCGCGTTCATATATTTAACCTTTCTTGTATTATACTCACCATGGATCTATAGAAATTATCAGATATACGGGACTTTAAGACTGATGCCTACTACAGGGCTGGGATTCTATAGTTCAAATGTCACAAAAGATTATACCAAGGTCGGGGGATATAACGGTGTACCGGATTCGGTATTGAATAAATATTCGAAGCTCCCGGAGATTGAGTTTGATAATGCATTAAAAACAGATGCACTGAATTTTATAAAAGATCATCCTGATATTTATGTAAAGGGCGTACCATTCAGATTAATAAAATTTTCAGACAGGCAGAACTGGACGATAGATTATTTTTTTACCCGCACAAAATATACGAATTCACTGCTTGCCGAAGATTTCTTTCAGGCAGTTGAAAATTTTTTTATGTGGATAGTTTTATTTTTTCCTTTGTTCTTTTTATTGAAGAACAGGAAATTATCGCCGCTGTCAGTTTACATTCTTTGGATATACTTAAGCTATTCAATAGTATTATTATCAATTTCTGAAACAAGGTCGAGGTATAATTTTCCATATGTACTCTTCCCGATTTTTGCAGCTGCGCTGTCGAAAAAGGAAGAGGAGAAAGATACAATTAATTTGCGAACCAAGCCGGCGATTTAAATCGCTGGCGCATTCCACTCAAAAACAAACACTCCTGTCTATTGAAATATCTTATATGCACCCGCCCTTCAGGGCAATATCCGAGAAACATCCCGGTCGCAGATTTCTGCAATCTTGTTGCATATTACATGAATAAAATGGGTAATGAAGTTTTACTATTATACACCCACAGAGCACCTTTCAAAGATGAGGTCGAATGGCTGATTGAAAACAATCTGAAGTGGAAGGTATTAGCCAATACACATTACTACAATAAAAATCCGAAATATTTTTTAAGGCTTTATAAAATACTTAGATCAGAAATGCCGGATGTTGTAGAGTTTCATGTCCCCTCTGTTCCGATGGGATTGATCACAAGCAGAATAAAACGAATAAAAAATATGATAATCTGGAATCATTCACTTTCATTTTACAGCCATAAGAATTTATCAGATAAAATAAGCTCGAAAATTCAGACTTACCGTTCGAATATTTATTTTAAAATTGCAACTGCAATTATTGCAAACAGCGAGGCCAACAAGAGTGATCTGTTGAATCATCACAAAGTGAATCCTGCAAAAGTCTATGTAAAGCATCTTGGAACATTTCCTCCGGAAGCTGAAGAAAATCCTGTCAAGAGGGAACTAATGATCGCGTGCATAGGACGATATATAAAATCAAAAGGACAGGATGTTTTATTAAAGGCATTGCCAAAGGTAATCTCAAAGTATCCGGAATTAAAAGTAATTTTTGTCGGTGCAGGCCATCCCGAAGAGTTAATTGCTTTAGCCAAAGAACTTAAAATATCTGACAATTGTGTTTTTCAGGGTGAGACAAAAAAAGGTGATGTATATAAAATACTCAGGAGAGCATCCATCTCTGTATTTCCTACTCTGCTTGAAGCATTCGGGCTTGTGGCAATTGACAGTATTTTCTGCGGCACGCCTTTAATTGCTTCGGATACGGGAGGAGTGAGCGAAATAATTGAGCATAATAAAAACGGAATACTTGTAGAACCCGGAAATATTAAGCAGCTCGAAATTTCAATTATGAATTTACTTGCGAATGATAAGCTGCGGGAAGAATTAAGCAGTAATGCAATCCTGCGCAGTAAATATTTTGATATTCATACAAGAGCTGAAGATTATGCGCAATGGCTTACTAAAAAATTTAATTGAAAATTCACAGAAAATAAATGCCTGCAAAATTAATGATGATATGGGATTATGATACAGCTTTAGGACAGGTGAATTCAACCTACCCTTATAACTTTAAGTACGATCCTATTTATCAGGAAATAGAAAATGTTGAATATATTTTGAAAGCTGCTAAAGCATCAGAAATTAAAATGACATTTGCGTGTGTGGGATTTGCGGCAGAGAAAGGTGTCTTTCCTTATAATAATCCCGAACAGATAAAAAAAATTTTTGATGATGGACATGAAATAGCATCACACTCATGGAGGCACGAATGGTTTCCGTATCTTGCTGATAAGCAAATTCAGAAATCAATTGAAAGAAGTAAATTTGCACTTGAAGAATGTATTGGTGAAAAAAACAGAGTAACCGGATTTGTTCTTCCCCACAGCAGGCCTATGAGCTGGATAAAAAAATATTCTGTTAGTTCCGGTGACAGAGGCTTGTATCCGTTTCATAAAGGTGCGGATATGGGATATATACTTAAACAGCTTTCAGCAGCAAAGTACAAATGGTGCAGAGTATTAAAATCCTTTAAGCCTGTCTGGGAAAAAATATTCGACAATTCCTTTGAAGAAAAAATATTTTTTCCAAAATGGGAAATCCATAATGATATTGTTTGTGTACCGCATCATTATACCGGATTCGATGATACAGCCATTAAGTATCTTGATTCAGCGATAATGAATAATGAAGCATTAATAATCGCCGGACATCCGGCTGCGCTGAGCAGAAATGGATCTGAAAGCCAGATGAATTTTAATTCCTTTTACGATAAAATTATCAGGCATAAATCTGAAGGGAGTCTTGAAATAGTAACTGTCAATGATTTTATAAATAAAAATATGGAATCGTTTGCAAAAAATTAATAAGGTAGAAGTAAAACCTTATTCCGATGAGTATGTGAAGCTTCATGAAGAATTTTCTAAAAAATTCTGGCCAAATAAAAAAAGAAGAAGAATTGAAATCTATAACAGGTGGAAGTTCCGGGGGCCTGATAAGGGCAATGTTGACGGGCTTCTGCTAGCTCTATATGATAATAAAATAGTTGGTCAGATTGGTTTGCTTCCTGTAAAATTAAAAAGCGGAAAAAATATTTACAATGCCCAATGGGCTTGTGACCTGATGGTCGATTTGAATTACAGGAGTATGGGTATCGGCAGCAAGCTGTTTGAGACTGCAATGCTGAGAGATAATATAATTACACTTGGAAATAATCCCAGCGCTAAGGCGGGGAAGGTAATGGAAAAGATAGGTTTCAAACATCTGAAGAGCGGAAGAACAATGATATTTCCATTAAAGTCTGAACAGGTATTAAAATGGGCTGTTCCGGAAAAAGTTAGAGGTATAATTCCAATGATCAGTAAAATCGTACAGCCATATTTCTCGCTGAAGGTTAATAAGTTTAAGAAACGGAACACAGATTTCGAAACTTGTGAATGGGAAGAAGTTTCCGACCTGATAAATGAGAGGCAAAATAAACTTAGCTATCCTCAGATATTGCATGACAAAAAATTTCTTGACTGGCGGGCAAACGGTCTGGAAAATTTTTCCGAAAAAATAAAGGCTATCAGATCACCTGACAGTGCATATGCATTATATTCACCATTTGCGGACTACCTTGACGTTTACGATTGGTATTGTCAAAGCTTTGATGTGCTGGAAAAAATGTTTTCAGCTGTAATATTGATGGCACTGAAAGCTAAAATCTCAATGATTCAGATCGTTGCGAATAATGAAGAGGAAGAAACATGGCTAAAGAAGCTTGGATTCATCCGGACTAGGAGCAAAGAAAGAGTTCTTCATTTTTCCAAAGATAAACTTATTGATAATGAAGAAAAATTTTACTTTGCACTTTTTGATACGGACAGGAATTTGTGAGGACATAATTATTAAGGATAAGATAATTTGAAATTACTGGAAAGTTTTACAATTCTGAAAGAAGTAAATTCAATCTGGTATTTTAATCTTTATCCCGAAAACGTAAAATCTTTTTCTACTTATTATTATAATTCATCTGTGATAAAATTCCCGGATGAACACAAAGATTTGATCACAGAAGATCTGAGATATTCAAGTAAGACGGCAATGGAGCTTGATCAGGGATACCGTGCATGGAATCGTGGTGTAATGTTAAAAGCTGAAAATGTTTCCTACGGGGAATTAATTCATAAAGATAAGCCGGACCTGAATGACAATTATCTTTTTATCAGAAAATATTTCAAATGGCACAGAGCTTATTATTTTTTAATTAAAAATATTTTAACACTTCATAATCCGGTTAAAGAAATAAGCTCATTCCTGAAAACAAAGAATGTAAAGAAAGTTGATTTAATAAATCCTCATTGCGAGCATTCAGGCTATGAAAATTATTCTTCGGATTTATTAAACAATTCTCAGCTTGTCAGCATTATTATCCCGACCTTAAACCGCTATGATTATTTAAGGGATGTTTTAAATGATCTTGAAAATCAGGATCATAAAAATTTTGAAGTTATTGTTATTGATCAGACAGATAATCCGGACAGAGAGTTTTATAATAACTTCAAGCTTCATAAAGAAATAATTTTTCAGGAAGGTAAGGGGCAGTGGCTTGCAAGGAATGAAGCGATCAGGAAAGCAAAAGGAAACTTTCTGCTTTTTTTTGATGATGATTCAAGAGTTGACGCAGACTGGATTTCACAGCACCTGAAAAGCATAGATTACTTTGATGCGGATATATCCGCGGGGGTTTCATTATCTAAAGTCGGAGACAGTGTGCCTGAAAATTATAAGTTCTTAAGATGGGCTGATCAGTTTGATTCAGGAAATGCTTTAGTGAAAAGAGAAGTCTTTGAAAAAGTAGGAATGTTTGACAGACAATTTGATAAGCAGAGAATGGGTGACGGGGAATTCGGATTGAGAGCATATCTGTCCGGATTCAAAAGTATATCCAATCCATATGCTAAAAGAATTCATTTGAAAACCGGAACAGGGGGCTTAAGGCAATTGGGCTCATGGGATGCATTCCGGCCTAAGAAATTTTTTTCTCCGAGACCATTGCCGAGCGTTGTTTATTTTTACAGAAAATATTTTCCCAGAGAATATGTAATGAATGCTTTAGTGATTGGAATTCTGCCTTCACTGATTCCGTACAAATGGAAAGGAAAAAAATACCTGTATCCGTTCGGTGCACTGATCGCGATTTTTATATTGCCGGTTTTGATGATCCAGTTAAACATCTCATGGAAAAAAGCTTCAGAAATGTTAAGAGAAGGAGATAAGATTGAATGGCTATAAAAAGATATTAATAATTTCTTCAGAGTTTCCTCCCGGTCCGGGAGGAATAGGAAATCATGCATATAATCTTGCTAAGTTTCTGAAAATCAATAGTACAGAAGTAAAGGTATTATCTGTTTCGGACTTTGCAGAATCAAAGGAAGAAAATGAATTTGATGCAAAACAAAACTTTGAGATCGAAAGGTTCAGCAGGTACAACAGCCGGCTTAAAACTTACCTGAAAAGGATACAAATAATTTTAAGCGAAGTGAAGAATAGCTACACTCACATAATATTCTCAGGCAGATTCCCACTGATGACCTCTATTCTTTTAAAAAAATATAATGAAAAAATAAAATTTATTTCTATTGTTCACGGCGGAGATATCAATACAAACAATCAGCCTGAACAATATTTTATAAACAAAGCATTAAGCAGGGCGGATTTTATAATACCGGTATCCAATTATTCGAAGTCAAAAATAAAAATAAAATTAAGCAGGGAAAAAGTTGAAGTGATACCAAATGGATTTGATGTAAATGAAAATTTAAATTTCGATATTAAAGAAAAAGTACTGAGCAACGGATATTTAAATTTAGTTTCAGTTGGAACGGTGTGGCCAAGGAAAGGTCATCATAATGTTTTCAATGCATTGCCGGTAATTATTTCTGACCGTCCTCATACAAAGTATAACATTATAGGCAGACTTGCAGACTTAAGCAGGGTGCAGAGAAATTTTGATGACATAAAATTTAAGGATCATCTCAAAGTTTATGGTGAAGTCCCGGACATAAAGAAATTTGAAATATTAGAGCAGAGCCATATATTTATTTTACTGAGCGAGAGCCAGTCCAGCGGAGACTTTGAGGGATTCGGAATTGCTGTGATCGAGGCAAACTATTTCGGTCTTCCAGCTATCGGATCGAAGCAAAGCGGACTTGAAGATTCGATCAAAGACGGAGTCAGCGGAATTCTTGTTGATCCGAAAAACAAAGAAGAGATCAGAAAAGCTATCAATACAATTGCTGAAAATTATTCGGTATTCAGCAGCGCCGCTAAGCAATGGGCAGATCAGCATCATTGGTCCAGAATCATTCAAAGATATATTAAAGTGCTGGAAGGAATAAATTAATTTATGTGCGGATTTTTAGGCGCAATAGATTTTGACAGAGGAATAAACCGTATCTACCCTGCTCTTCAGAAAGGTCTGACAGCAATTGCTCACAGAGGTCCTGACGGCAGCAAAGATATAAATCTTGAAAAGGTATATCTCGGTCATAACCGTCTCAGCATAGTTGATCTTTCATCAAATGGTGATCAGCCGCTTAAATCAGGAACATCAGATGCATACATTCTATTCAATGGAATGATTTATAATTATAAAGAATTAAAAAACGAACTCGGCAATACGAAATTTCATTCAAGCTCAGATACAGAAGTTTTGCTGGAAGGTTATTTAAAGGAAGGCATTAATTTTTTTAAGAAACTCAGGGGTATTTATGCCTTTGCGATCTATGATAACAGGCACGGCTCCAAAATTATTTTAGCAAGAGATCCTTCAGGAATAAAGCCGCTTTATTTTTATCATAAAAATAACCTGTATATTTTCGGAAGCGAGATAAAAGCATTGACGCCGGGACTTAGAAATGATCTCACAACAAATGAAGATGTATTAAAATGTTATCTTAACCTCGGGTATTGTCCCGAACCTTTTACAATTTACTCTCAAATAAATGCAATTGAGCCGGGCAATGTCATTGAAATAAGAGATGACGGGATCAAGAAAACTAATTTTATAGATTACAAATTTACATCCGTAAATGAATATAACTTCAGTAAAAATGTAGAGATCGTAGAGGAAAAATTAAAAGAGGCAGTAAAAAGAAATCTGGTCGCAGACGTTGAAGTTGCTGTTGCATTAAGCGGCGGAATTGACTCATCCCTTATCTATGCCTATGCAAACGAAGCGGATGATCGCATAAGAGGATTAACCATCAGGTTTGATGATAAGGAATACAACGAAGAAGAAATAGCAAAGATTTACTCGGGGACACTAAAAGGTAAGCATGATTTTGTTGAAGTTGATACACATCTGAATCTAGATACTCTTAATAAAATATTAATAAACTTCGATCAGCCATATGCAGACTCATCAGCGATAAATGTTTTTTACCTTACACGCGCTACAAGAAAAGTCACGAAAGTATTATTGGGCGGGGACGGCGGTGATGAATTATTTAACGGCTATCCTTCCATGACCTGGCTTACACATGTAGAAAAGCTTATCGGAAATAATATTACCAGGAAAGGCGGTGAAAAGATTTTAGAACTTGCAAAAGCTTTTACAAACACTTCACAGAAAAGACTTGTAAAACGGATTTTAGATCTTTGGACTGATAAACCGCAGGAACTGTTATATGACTGGCATTCATGGTTTCCCCGAAAAACCAAATTTGAAAACGATTCACCGTTTCTGTTTGACACATCAGCAGGTATAGAATTATACAGTTCAATCTTCAAAAGTCATATACCCGACGAGTTTAAACACTATGTTGTATTTGATTATTTCAGGAAAACCATGTTAAGCGATTATTTAAGGAAAACTGACATGATGTCCATGCTCAATGGAGTTGAATATCGTGTTCCGATATTGGATGAAGATATAGTAAGCTTTGCATTAACAATTCCTTTTGAACAGAAATCCTCACTGAAAACTTCGAAAAAAATTCTAAGAACAATTCACAGTAAGAAGTATCCGGTTGAAACCAGCAGAATGTCTAAAAAAGGATTTATGATACCGCTGGATACATCATTATCAAAAGATGACTTCGGTTTAATTAAAGAAGATCTGATGAAAAAAGGAAATATAGTTTGTGAATATGTCAAAAGAGAATATGTGAAATTTCTTTTCAGTGCATTGGATGACAGAGCAGGCGCTCAGAATGAGATCAGCAGGGCAGGGATTTACCAGAGGATATTAATGCTGTACAGTCTCAGTCTTTGGAATCAGTCGAAATGAAACTTGCTGTCATTTCACATACACCACATTACAAAACAGGAAATTTAATAACAGGCTGGGGACCTACGATACGTGAGATAAATCATCTGAGTGAAATGTTTGAAGAAGTTTATCATGTTGCGCCTCTTCAATATGAATCATCTCCGCCGAGTTCGCAAGCTTATAAAAACGAAAAAATTAAATTCATCCCTCTTAAGCCTTACGGTGGAGTAACTTTCAGTGAAAAGCTTTCGGTTATTACAACATCATTCCATAATCTGAAAATAATAAAGCAAATTCTGGATAAGGTCGACTGGGTACAATTCAGAGCCCCGACAGCTATGGGACTGTATGTTCTTCCTTATTTAAGCATCAGAAGTGAACCAAAAAGATGGGTGAAATATGCGGGCAACTGGCGAATGAAAGATCCTCCTTTTTCATACAGATTTCAGAAATGGTGGCTTGAAAATAATTTTCAAAAATCAAAAGTTACAATTAACGGGCACTGGAAAGATCAAAAACCTCACATTATAAATTTCGAAAATCCCTGTTTTGATAATGAAGAGATGAATGAAGCAAAACAAATTGCATTGAGAAAAAATTTTGACGGTAAGATCATAATATGCTTTGCCGGATCATTGTCGAAAAATAAAGGTGTAGATCTGATCTTAGACGCATTGAAAAAAATTAAATATGGTTCAGAAATAAGGGAAGTTTTTTTTGCGGGAGACGGAAGCCAAAGGGAAAAGTATGAGGATATTTCAAAATTTATTGATCTTAAAATATCGTTCACAGGATTTCTTGGCCGTACAGAACTGGAAAACATATATGCACAATCTCATTTAATATTACTGCCGAGTGAATCTGAAGGATTTCCAAAAGTGATAGCGGAAGCCGCCTCATACGGCTGCGTGCCGGTTGTTTCTGATGTGTCATCGATCGGGCAATATTTTAATAATACCAACAGTTTTCTATTTAAGAGAATAACTGCCGAAGAAATTGCTGAAAAAATTGACAATGCAATTATGAACAGATCACAACTGAAAGTCATGTCATTGAATTGTCTTAAGATAGCGGGATTGTTCACTTATGAAAATTATAATAAAAATCTGAAAGAGAAAATATTAATATAAAGAATGCCGGTCAGATAACTGAAAAACTAATAAGCGATTTATGTTAATATTATTATGCTTTAATTATTTTTAAATTATGCATACATTCATTAAACTTAATAAGAAAATCTCCATAAAAAATCAAGAAGAATAAATTATTGTGAAGAATTCACGTTACAAAGCAGAGTTAATGGTGTTGTTTTACATCCTCCTTGCAGTATCTATTCTATACAGTAAAAATTTAAGCGTACTCTACTCTGTATTAATTGTGATTTATGGAATGTACAGGATCATGAAGAGCAAGAACCTTGATGGTGCTGCGCATATTATGACCGGATATGTAATTGGGATAGAGGTTCTATTCAGGATGGCCAGCGGAGGATTCGGATATGAATACGGAAAATATACCGGGATACTCTTTCTTATAACGGGAATCCTGGTCAGCCCCAGGAAAAAAAAAATACCTTTAATTTACGTTGCACTTATAGTTCTATTAATCCCATCAATCTTTTACGTTGATTTTCCCACCTTTGATCTTTCAAGACAGATGGTTTCGTTTAATTTATCAGGTCCGGTATTTTTAGCGATCGCAGCTATTTATTTTTATAATCGGAATATTAATATTATACAGTTACGGAAATTATTTCTAAGCATTTTGGGACCCATCGTTGGAATGACGGTCTATATCTATTTCCGTTCAGGTTCCCTGGAACAGATGGTTTTTACTACTGAATCAAATTTTCAGACGAGCGGAGGCTTCGGTCCCAATCAGGTATCCACCATTTTCGGTCTTGGCATACTCATTATTGCGGCATCTTATTTTTTAAATATAAGATTATTCAGGATAAAATATTTGAATATTGCTTTGCTGCTGTTGTTTTTAGTCAGAGGCCTGGCAACGTTTTCAAGAGGCGGAATGCTGGCTCCTCTTACTGCAGTTATACTATGTATAATTATTTTGACTATCACTGATTCAGGTTTTCAACTCCGGATAAACAGAATTGTTTATGCTTTCATTATATTATGTGTAGCGGGGTTTCTGGGTTTCAAATATGTAAATGATGTCAGCGGAGGTCTGCTTGAAATGAGATACAGGGGGGAATCTATGTATGATAAAGACCGGAGCAATTTACTCAGCGGCCGGGATGTACTTTTAGTTGAGGACATTGAAGTATTTAAAGATAATGTTTTAACGGGTGTAGGACCCGGAATGGCCAGCAGCGCAAGAGCCGAGAAGGGAGGTTTTGAAGCGGCTGCTCATATTGAATATTCACGGTTGCTTGCTGAGCATGGACTATTTGGATTAATGGCAATTTGTATTATTGTATTAGTACCGGTATCGACTTTCTTTAAGCTGAAAATGACCGATGATAAAATTCTTTTAATAATGTGTACAGCATTTGTGTTTGTAACCTTAGGTCATGCTGCCATGCGAACAGCTGCACCGAGCTTTATATACGGAATAGCTTTTATACATATAATCAGGAATAAAATATGATACTATACGCCGGAAACATTCTTTCGCATGTCGGGCATACGCCAACCTTCATTGAGTCCTTAACACCAAAACTATCTCAGTATTATAAATTAATTTCTGCTTCGAACAAAAAAAACAAACTCCTGCGTTTATCTGATATGGTTTTAGCGATCTTAAAAAATAAAAAAAAGCTTCAGCTGGTTCTTATTGACTCATACAGCATGCAGGCATTCTGGTATACTTACGTTCTTGCAAAGGTCTCCTTGCATAATAATATTCCATACATACCCATATTAAGAGGAGGGGGATATCCTGACAGATTGAAAAGCACACCCAACCTGTGCAAGTTTATTTTTTCCCACTCTGCAAAAAATATTTCCCCGTCTATGTACTTAAAAAAACATTTTGAAGATTCAGGATTTGAGGTTGAATATATTCCGAACTTCATTCCTATTGAAAATTATAATTACAAGCAGCGGGAGAATGTCAGACCAAAATTATTGTGGGTCCGTTCATTCCATAATATATATAATCCGCTCCTTGCACTTGAGATCTTAAAAAAATTAAAGAATAAATATCCGGATGCGCAGCTGTGCATGGTAGGGCCGGATAAGGATGGGAGTCTGCTTAAAGTTCGGGAAAAAGCTAAACAGGACAATATTTCTGACTCATTAAAAATTACATTAAAGCTTTCTAAAGCAGAAT
The DNA here is from genome assembly GCA_040006535.1 of bacterium. GTDB lineage: Bacteria > Bacteroidota > Ignavibacteria > Tepidaquicellales > Tepidaquicellaceae > JAGPCH01. The sequence goes on from JBDTWU010000208.1 coordinate 12,096, forward strand.
GGCTTAAGCTTTCAACTGAATATGATATTTTTATTAATACCACAGATTTTGATAATCATCCTGTAAGTGTAATTGAAGCTATGGCCATAGGATTGCCAGTAGTATCAACGAATGTCGGGGGTCTGCCTTTTTTGATAGAAAATAATATTGATGGGATTTTAGTTAATCCTAAATGTTCCGATGAGTTTGTAAACCAAATTGACAGGCTTATTTCAGACAACAATCTTGTAAAAAACATTACCATCAATTCGAGAAAAAAAGTAGAAGGATTTGACTGGGAAATTATTAAAAAGAAATGGTTTGCCGCTATTGATCCGTTAGTAAAAAATTAAAAAGTACCGGAGAAGATGTCGTTTCTTGAATACAGTCTGAAGTTGAAAGGATTTCCTTTTTCCGAAGCAGAGAATGAACTGAAAAATATTCAGGGGCTGCACTCTCAGCAATTTAAATTATGGCATGAGAATAAAAGATGGGAAATAGTAAAATACCATTATAAGAATAACGAATTTTATAAAAACAAAGTGGGAGACAAACTCCCATTAAATTGGGAAGACCTTCCTGTTCTGTTAAAAACCGATTTTCAAAAGTCGGATAAAAAACTGATATCGGGTACAATAAAAAAAAAAGACCTCTATACAGGCTATACTTCCGGCTCTTCAGGACATCCGTTCAGTTATGCAAAGGATAAGTTTTCACATGCCATGACATGGGCATTGATAAAAGACAGGTATAAAAATTTCGGACTCTCGTTAGATTCAAAGCAGGCGAGATTTTACGGAATTCCATTCGAGCGGCTGGATTATACAATAGAAAGGACTAAAGATTTTTTATCTAACAGGGTGAGATTCCCGGTGTTTGATCTGTCGGATGAGGTGCTGAAAACATTTCTGGAAAAATTCAGGAAAAAGAAATTTGACTATGTATATGGGTATACAAATTCTATAGTTCTATTTGCGCGCTACCTTATTAAAAGAAATATTTTGTTGAAAGAAGTTTGTCCAACTTTAAAAATCTGTATAGGAACATCTGAGAATTGCACGGAGGAGGATAAGGAAATTATTGAGGAAGCGTTTGGAATCAAAGCTGTAAATGAGTATGGCACATCTGAAGTTGATCTGATTGCTTTTGAGGACTTTAAGGGCAACTGGATGTTATCCGAAGAAAATATTTTCATTGAAATATTGGATGATGAAGGGAAAAAATTAACTGCAGGCGGCGAAGGAAGAATTTTACTGACTGCTCTTCATAATAAAGCTATGCCTTTTATCAGATATGAGATAGGAGATAAAGCAATCGTAGAGCCCGGAGGCGATAAAATAGTTATTAAAAAATTACTCGGCGGCGTGAATGACATAATTTTACTTCCGAGCGGGAAAAAATCATCGGGGATAACATTTTATTTTATTACGAGAAGCATCATGGAAAATATCGGAGGTCTTAAAGAATTTATTATCAATCAGATTGATTTAAATAAATTTATTTTTGAGATCGTTTCTGAAGATGATATACAGGAAAAAGATAAAATACTCCTGCAGAAAAAAATGGATGCCTATCTTGAGCCGGGATTGGAATTTGAGATACAAAGAGTCCAGAAAATTGAACGAACAAAAGCCGGAAAGATGAAGCACTTCCATTCATATCTGAAATAATTTGAAGATAGCAATACTTACTCAATATTTTTATCCTGAGATGGGAGCACCGTCTAACAGGCTTCTCGAATTGTCCAAGGCTTTGATTCAGAAAAAATGGGACGTCACAGTTATCACTGCAATGCCAAATTATCCGGGTGGAAAAATCTTTGATGATTACAAAGG
>JBDTWU010000209.1:0-3802 GCA_040006535.1 bacterium
CAGCAGTAAATTCACAGGTAATAACCCGATGGACCAGTGTAGTTAATCATATCAGTTAATAATTATCTATTAAATATAATTAAGCTTACTTAATGCCGGAAAAATAATCAGCATGCTTACCGACGGCTGCTAAATTCTGACCTGCCAATGAAAACCTTATTATATAATTCAAAAGTCTGGCTTACAAAAAATTCATTTGCTGATGCAATAGGTTTTGATACAGAAACCGGAACAATAAATTTTACAGGTAATAACGAAGAGGCAAAAAATGTGAGGATCAATTATGACGAAGTTATTGATCTGAAAAAAAAACTCGTTATACCCGCATTCACTGACGGGCATTGTCATTTCATTAAAGGAGCATATGTGAATTCACAGCTTAATCTAAGAGAAGCTCAGACAAAAATTGATTTTGAAGACTCCATTAAAAAATATAAGAGTATTAATAAAGGAAGATGGATATTCGGGGGATATTTTTCGGAATCAAATTTTAAAGAGAAAATTTATCCCGGAAGAAATTTTCTGGACGGGATCTGTCCTGATATTCCTTTGATAATTTCGAGGTTCGACATGCATTCCGCATTTGCAAATACAAAAGCTCTGGAGCTTTCGGGAATATTGAATTTAAAAGATGAATTTACTTCAGAGGAGATTGTTAAAGATAAGGAAAATAATTTTACAGGTGAATTGAAAGAAAGAGCACGTGATTTTGTTTTGAACAGAATACCGCTGCCATCTCTTAGTTACAGAATGAATATTGTTGCAAATCAAATCCATAAACTTCATTCTCAAGGCATCACTTCAATATCAGACATAACTTTAACTGAAGATCTTGAAATTTATAAAGAATTAATAAATAAAAATAAGCTGCAATTAAGAGTTGATGCGAGATTACCTTTTCAGGAGTTTTATAATTTAAAAAAACATAAAACAGAATTTTCCGAACTAACGGATCTTATTAAGTTCAATTCTCTGAAAGCTTTCTACGATGGTTCGCTGTCAAGCAGGACAGCACTGATGCATTCTAATTATAAAAACTCCGGTCACAACGGAATCAAAACTGAATTTGTTAACAGCGGGGCGTTTGAAAAACTGGCGTATGAAATTGATGAAGCCGGATACCAGATGTCTGTACATGCGATCGGTGACAAAGCTGTGACCGAACTTCTTGATCTGAATGAAGAGCTGATAAAGATGCACGGTCATAGCGACCGGAGATTCAGGATCGAGCATGCACAGCATATAAGAGAAAATGATTTCGCGAGATTTAAAGATCTTAGTGTGATCGCATCGGTTCAGCCCGCACATTTATTCAGCGATGCAAAGACAGCAGCAGAGATACTTGAAGATCATAGTACCGAACATAATTATAAAAAACTATTTGATATTGGCGCAACGGTTTGCTTCGGTACTGACTTTCCTGTTGTAAGTGAAAGCCCTTTCGAAACTATTTATATTGCAATGACAAGAAAAGTAAACGGCTTTGAAAATGGTTTCATGCCCGAAAATAATATTTCATTGCCTGAATGCCTCAAGGCTTATACTATTAATAATGCTTATGCAATGTATGATGAAAAGGAAAGAGGAGACCTGAAGGTGGGAAAAGTGGCAGATGTAGTTGTGTTAAATGAGGATCTCTTCAAAATAACCAGTGAGGAAATTATGGATGCGAAAGTTTATGAGACGTATTTTGGAGGAAAAAAAATTTACAATACGGGTTAATCAATAAAAATAAATTTTTTAAAAAATTAATCATAAAAGAACCCCCGGCTCCTTTATTTCTGAGGTTTGAACAAATTATCAGTTTTGAATATTAGCTATTTCACCGGCACGCTTAAAGGCATTCATCATATCGATTATACCTCCTGACCTGGACATATTAGAAAATAATATTTTTGGTTTGTCTTTTACCTTTACCATAAGTCCCGGATATTGCCGGGCTGATGATATTATTGCTTCCTTTAATTGTGCAGCAGTGAGATTTGGATAATAAGCTTTAAGTACAGCCGCAATCCCTGAGACTTCGGGTGCAGCCATGCTTGTTCCATCGTTTTTTTTATATTCACCGTTGGGAATGGTAGAATTTATTTTTACTCCCGGTGCAAAAATATCTATAACTTCTTTGGAATAATTACTGAACGGTGCGGCTAAATCATATTTTACATTGGAATTTTCCGGATCTTTCTCCTGACTCCATTTTTTCATCCACGAGCTTGCTCCGACCACAATCATATTGGAAAAATATTTTTTTTCTCCGGTTTCAGGTATATATTTTCTCGGATAATTTACAATCCCTGAAATATCATCCCCTTCATTTCCTCCGGATACTACAAACAGAACTCCTTTATCCTCAGCATACTTAATTGCATCTACCACAAATTCAGGATCCGGTGAGTAATATTTACCTGCAGACATATTAATTATAGCTGCTCCGTTATCTACCGCATACCTGATCGCATTTCCTATATCCTTGTCCCGTTCATCGCCTTCATTCGGAACCGCTCTGAGACACATTATTTTTACAAAGGGCGCCTGGCCTGTTTTTTTAGATGCTATAATTCCCGAAACATGTGTTCCGTGGCCTTCTTTTTTTTCCATGACCTGATTGTCACCATAATTTTTTTCCAGGAGAATCCCGGGATTATCACCAACTAACAAATAGGTATCTGTCGTATCGAATAAATATTTTGATTTTAATTCATAACTTTCTTTCAACTCCTCAAGATCTTTTTTATCTGCACCATAAAGAAGATAAACTCCCAGGATCATGGATGCCGCATCACTTACTTTTCCTTCCGGAAGTTTATTTGAGATCTCCTGAAGCTTCCTCGGATCGGTCGTAATATTTTTATCTTTCAGAATTTTCTCCGCATCATAAATATCATTCAGTGTTTGTAATACACCTGTTTGTACAGCATAATTCTCATCTTTTTTGTCATCATATTCCTTCTTAACTTTTTTTAAATATTCATCTGATTCAGGGGTGCCGAGTTTCTTTAATCGTTTATATTCACGTGCAACTTCAAGTGTCAGATAATGTCCATTCCCAAGAAAATTCCAGCCGTGAAAATCATCAGTATACCCGTTATTATCGTCGTCGACTCCGGCAGCACCGTTGATTTCTTTTTCATTATTCCAGATATTATCCTTAAGATCGGGATGATCAATATCGAACCCGGCATCTATAACAGCAACAATCACCTCATTTCTCTGAGGAGCAGGACTAAGTGTTTTAAGATATTCATAAAAAGTTTTAGTGCGGGTTCCTTCGTAACCGTCCTTATCAGGATCCATTGTTGCCCAGTCAGGAAGGTCACCTTCTGAAAGCCTGAACTTAAATGCCTGATCGAGTGATGATTTAAAATTTTCTTTTAAATCATGTGATGGCGTGAAGCTGAATAAACCAAGGCAAAAGACTGAAGATATTATTATATAGAAAAATGCCTTTGTATTATTATGTAATTTCATATAACTAAAATCTTTAATTTTATATATTAGAGAATTAATTTAGATATTTCAGTCAACACAATGAAGTATCAAAAGATTACAATATCACATGAAAAAATATTAATGACAGATCATAACGAAGTTTATAAGAATTATAAAGAAAGAGTTGACGGAATCTTAAGACAGGCGATTACTAAACAGCAGCCTAGAACGTTGTATGAACCGCTGAGATATATTCTAAACAGCGGCGGGAAAAGAATCCGCCCAATGCTTGTTATATTTGCGTGCGAAGCTTTAGGCGGAAAAATGGAGGATGCTTTAAATGCTTCGGTAGCAATCGAACTCCTGCACAACT
>JBDTWU010000210.1:0-5133 GCA_040006535.1 bacterium
TTATAAGTGTTCGACCACACCACACCTGCTCTCAGACTGCTGAGTGTTTTGAATATCTTTGAACCTTTGTCCGTCCACACACCTGCGGATAATCCGTAAAAAGTATTGTTTGCTTTATCGATAGCCTCCTGTGGTGTCCGGAATGTTAATATAGACAATACCGGTCCGAATATTTCTTCATTAGCTATTCTGTGTGACTGAGCAACATCAGAGAAAAAAGTCGGTCTGAACCAGTAACCTTTCTGAGGTAATTCACATTGTGTTTGAAATATTGTTGCTCCTTCATTTATACCGACATCTACAAGCTCTTTGATCCTGTCAAGCTGTATCTTTGAATTAATAGCACCGACATCAGTATTTTTATCAAGAGGATCACCGACTCTTAAAGAATTCATTCTGTGCTTCAGTTTTTTTATAACCAGATCTTTTACACTTTCCTGTACAAGCAGTCTCGAGCCTGCACAGCACACGTGACCCTGATTGAAATATATTCCGCTGATAATTCCTTCTACAGCTGCATCAAGTGGTGCGTCTTCAAAAATAATATTTGCAGCTTTTCCGCCAAGCTCAAGCGTAAGCTTTTTATCTGTTCCTGCTAACTGTCTCATAATATTCTTTCCGACTTCAGTGGAACCGGTAAATGCTATTTTCAAAGTCTTTGGATGCTTAACAAGCGCGGCTCCTGTCGCTCCGTCTCCGGAAATAATATTTACAACACCTTCAGGAAATCCGGCTTCTTCAAAAACCTCGGCAAGCTTGTATAATGATAAAGGTGTGGTCTCCGCAGATTTTATTACAACTGTATTACCGCAGGCCAGTGCGGGAGCGATTTTCCACGCTGCCATCATCAATGGAAAATTCCATGGGATGATCTGCCCGGCAACTCCGATTGAAGAAACCTTTCTTTTTGGAAAAGCATAATCCAGCTTATCCGCCCAGCCGGCATAATAAAAGAAGTGTGCAAGTGCAAGCGGAACATCTACGGTTTTCGATTCACGTATTGGCTTCCCTCCGTCCATGGATTCAATTACTGCAAACTCTCTTGCCTTCTCCTGAATAATTCTTGCGACACGGAAAATATATTTGCTCCTGTCCTTCCCCGGCATTTTGCTCCATACCTTATCATAAGCTTTCTCTGCTGCATTCACAGCTTTATTCACATCTTCATTCGATGCATAAGCCACCTTTGCGATCACTTCTTCATTCGACGGATTAATGGTATCAAAATATTTTTTTGTCTTCACCCATTTACCGCCAATATACAGATCATATTCGGTTTTTAATTTTATATGCTTCGGATCTTCAATCGACTTGGAATAATTCCACTTCTGCTTCTTCAAAACGCCGTTAGACTTATGCCCGTTGCTTTTTCCGTTTGTCTTTAAGAGATTGCCATTTGTTAAGATCTTCGGCTTTTGTTCGGTTTGAGTTTTCATAACAGTCTACTTTATATTTTGCGGAACTAACTTTAAAATTTTTACCACGAAGGCTCGAAGACACAAAAGAAAAAATGATTCAAACCTTTTTGTATTCTACGATTTATATAATTTGAGGTATTTATTTACTAAGTTACAAATAATAAGATCTTTTATAAATCCTAACTCCGGCGCGATCTATATGATCGATAGATCTTTACTACTTATTTTATTATATATTGACAAATCTAAAATATATGGAAGATATAAATCATCTAATTTCAAATTAATTAAATTCAAGAGATTACTGTTAAGATTCTTTCCTTTAAAAATGAGATCAATATCCGAGCCTTTTCTGAAATTACCTTTTGCTCTCGATCCAAATATAATTGTTTCCTCAATTTCAGAGAATTCTCTGAAGACAGAATTTATTTGTTCCAGACTATTTTCATTTAAACCGAATTTCATTTATCGATTAACTCCATATGAAGATCTTTAAATAATTTAAAATATCTGTTTAAGATATTAGAAGCTATTTCCTCAGCTGTTTCCTGATTATATGTATGCGTTGTTTTGTTTCTGTCCTTCAGCATTTGCATCCATCCTTCACCATCAAAAATAAGTCCGCGATTAAAAGCTAATTGAATTACATACCGGCTTCCCTGCATATTCGATTCCCCCTGATATTCATAGTAATCTTTAATCGTATTCCAAGCAAGTTCATAAGTATATTCAAATGCTTTTATCAATTCCTGCTTTTCAAACTTATTTAAATTTTCACCAATGCCTTTAAATTCTCTAAGCCGGTCAAGTGCTTTATTAAAGTTTGAAAATCTTTGTTTCCAGCGAAGGTCTTCAGATTTAATTCTGACAAAGGTAGTAAAAGATTGCGAATAAATCTCCGTTTATTTCAAAATCCTGCTACCTGGTTCTCGGATTTATCTTTACCGCTTTCGCCAATTTCTTTCCCTTCGGATTCGACGAACTTTTTAATCACATCCAGGTTTTCCAGTATTAATTTTGCTTTTGCCAATCCGAATGAAAAAGTAAATTTACTTTCAGGGTTGAGACAAAGTACCTGATTTCCTTTGAAGTCTTGTATTTCAGCCATGAGCTTAATTTATATTTATTTTACGGAAATTAATAATAATTAAATTTCTTTAAAATTGAATTAGACATCCGGAAATAATTTACGATTTGCAGTTCAATCCTTACCATTATTCCTGCTTGAGTGCAGCTATTTTCTCCAAAAGCCATTTCTTTTGTAAAAAGAAATTCTCCTCATTTAAATCTTTTTCGAGACTGCGAACAAGGTATTTTTTTGTATTTCCGATTGACTTCAGCCTTCGGAAATAATACAGGAATTTGATATAATTTATTTTCAATTCATTTGAAATATCGATTCTTCTTCTTAAATATTTGCTCATGGTTTCCAGCAATAGTGTAATGTTATCAAAGTCCCCCAACTCATAATTATTTTGAATTAAAAGAATTTTATGGGAAAGATAAAAATAAGGATTTATGTTTTCAACTTTAAGCGACTGCTCCAATGAAGAATTATAATCCTTGTTTTCAAAGTTTATTCTTGATGATCCAAGATTGACAGCTGATTCCCTCCCTTCCTCCGATAAATATAATTTATATTTACCGGCAAACTCATTAGCCCATGAGGTTTCTTTCAGCATCGTTGCATGCTCGATTACAGAGTAGTAATAGTTTCCCTGAATATATTCTCCGAATAATGTCAGAGAGTTCTCATCCATTATTTTATTGATTAAAAATATTTCTTTAAGAAACTTTTCGTCTCCTTTTACCAGTTTGCTGACTGAGTAGTCAAGAATATTCAAGAACATATGTCTTATTAAATTTTTAGAAAACTTTCTCATGTTCTTAATTATTATCTTCTTTACCTCGAAATAATATTTTTCCTCTTCCGAATGAATTTTAGAAAGAATTATAAGAAAAAAAATATAAACCGTTAAATAATTTTTTTTAATATAAGTTCTGTTTTTTTGAAGATAATCTATTAAGTCATTAAATAACCAGATCTTGGATGCAGAGTTAACAATGTATCCTTCCTTTATATTTGAAATAATGCTCACGCTGGTAATGTTTGTCATTATAAAAAACATTCTGAGATTTTCAAACAGCTTGTCAATATCTCTGTCTAAGTTATTGTTTGAACCAGTTCCTAAATAGCTTATATTTTGAAAGTGATAATGTGTCTGATTCAAAAAAAAATTCAGGCCTTTATTGAATTCAGTTTCGAAATCTTTTTTTATTTCCTTTGATAAAAAGGTAAACTGCTTTTGAATGTTCCTGTTTCTGTATGCCTCCAGCAGAAGATTCTTCCTGTAATAAATATCTTTTTGATATTCGAGAAAAGTTAAATAATTATCTATTTGTGACGCGAATGAGGAAGTAATTTTCCAGTACTTTGTTTCATTATATTCCCCCCGGCCAAAAACACTTTTAAAGATTTCATGATTGGTAACCCTGCCATCGATAACTGCAGCATAGTTTTTTGAAATATAATTATATAACAAAATCAGGGATTTGTTCTTGTTAAAAACAGGTGAAATAATAAAGCTCTTGAAATCATTGAATTCTTTCTTTGAAATCCCATTCAATAAATTAAAAAACTTAACTTCTTTCATTATGGATTATTGGAAGGTTAGTTCAGAAATTTCCCTTCAATTTGTTATCAAATTGATTGATTTCACTATAGTATTGAAGTGTTTTCCCAAAAGTGTCCCTCAATCCGGGAAACAACATCTTCAAGTGTCTTATAGTATTTCTTTTGCAAGTAGTTTAAAATTGAGATAATTTCGTAATAAATTAATTAATTAAATATTCAGAAAATAAAAATGAAGATTAAACAGAAGACGATGTGAAAAATAAATTTAATTTCATTTCAAAATTTACAAAGGTGACATTAAATAATTAATTCATCGGACATTCACTTCAGACAGACAAATTAAAACCATATCAGCCTGATAATCAACATCTTTAAGAACAAAGAAATATAAATTTTACAAAATAAAATAATTTAAAATGAAAAAGCTCTTTTTAGTACTTTTAGTTTCAACATTTTTCTTTTCGTGCAGTGATACTCCAACCAGCACACAAAAAAAAGTCCGGAGCCTGCCGAACAGGCTGGCAAGTGCAAGTCAGATAGATACTGTTAATGCTACCGCCGTTCTGCCACTATATCGCGGACAAGATGCAAACGGAGGAAATGTTTATTACATCATCACAGAATCCAACAATGTAGATAAATCTATTGAGTTGGGAGTAAACTGGACCCCGAAACTTATTCATGCTTTAGGGACCGCGGCAGTTCAAACAGCAACAGTAGTCAGCGGAGGGACACCAAATCCAAATAATTTTCCTATAATAAAATTTTCCGGGAATGTAAATTTTGCACCGAATAAAATATTAGTGCCGGGACCGGATTTATTTCCGCTTGATCCTGCCAGTGAGCCGGGTTCTGTCGGAGACGCAGTATACAGTCCGCTTGTTACATTCGATGGATCAATAGTATACAATGCATCTCATTTAGAAAATAGTACTGGCGTCCATGATAAAGTAATAAGCATGGATAAAGTAAACATGACTGTAAAATTACAGCTTGTAAAAGGATTTTATGAAGGGTTCCCGATTTTGTATTCCAGCACTGAAACATCCGACAATGATCTCGCAGCTCTTGAGGATAATA
>JBDTWU010000211.1:0-5530 GCA_040006535.1 bacterium
TACTTATCTCAATGAAGCAATGCGAAAAATCTCCTTCGAGGGAGCAAGTATATTTGATGTCAGATATGATATTCTGATTTTATTGATATGGGGTGTAATTGTATATGCGATTGCCGTGAAGGTATTTAAATGGGAATAAATCAGAATTCGTTTCGCCTGTCTTCGCTATTCAACGAAAATTTGAGACTAAGGGATGCAGGGTTCTATATTTTTGCTGCTTTCATTTTTATTTTCCAGATTATTTCTTTCTTATCATTTTTATTCCAGACTTCTTTTATCTCTTCCCTGAGCAGATCAACGGGATTCGAATTGTTAGTGTCAATATATTTCTGGGTTGAAGACCATGTAAATATATAATTCAAAAATTCTTCAAGGGACCACTCTCTCTTTATCTCAAAAAACGGGGATGGTATTTCAATAAATGGAAAATCAATTTCCTCAAAGCTCCAGACTTTTTTTATTCCGCTATCCCAGTGTCCATTCAGCACACGGTCGGAAAATGTATTCACTATATTATCAATTGCAGGATTGATTTCACATTTTGTACTGTAAGTCCACACTGCGATCACACCATCATCTTTTAAAATTCTTCGGGCTTCTTTATAAAACAGATCGGTATTTATCCAGTGGATCGCAGTTGCAATAGTCACAAGATCCGCCGTATTATCATCAAGTCCGGTTTCTTCTGCCTTTGCTACTTTATAGCTGACATTTGAAAATGTGCAAGCGTTATTTATCTGTGACTCGCTGGCATCAAGTGCGATTACTTTTTGAAAATATTTTGACAGACCTCTTGCAGCCTGACCGTTTCCCGTTGCACAATCTACAGCAAGATCGTGTCCGCTTACAATTGACAGTAAATATTCAAACAGCTCTTCAGGATATGTTGGTCTGTATTTAGAATATTCTTCAGCCTGCTTTGAATAATAATCTTTGAAATTATTATTCAATTAGCGGGCTTCCTTTCCCACGGTTCAACTGTTCCTACGATGTGAGTTGATTTTTCCCTGATGATACCGTCAATCACACCATTGCTGATCTCGGTATTAGTAAGCCACCTTGAATCAGTATCTTCGTTAACAAATCCTAAAATTATTTTTCTGTAGAGCAGGTTTTTATATTTTTCAAAATTTTTTTCAATGTCTGTATTCTCAGCTAACGGATCTTTATACTCGCATCCTAAAACATGAAAATATTTACTGAAAATATTCTGTTCGTTAAGAATATCTGCGATAATATATGGCGCATCCGGGGATGTTGAATGTATCCAGCAGACACACTGCTCAATGCTGCCATAAGTTTCGATTGAAGAAACTATCTTATCCTTTAAATTGAAATAGTCATTATAGTCAGCTCTCACAGGATTAATAAATCCCGGTTCACCTTTTGTTTCGATCAGATCATTAAGACTTATTTGATTTCTTGCAATTACAGAAACATTGCATCCGTGGCCGGCATAATAAAGAGAAACACCTTTCAGCATACCGGTGCCGCCGACTATTAATATATGTGGCATAAAAAGATATTATTAAAAAAGAACCACATTGAATGCAAAGCCAAATTAAATTCTATCAAAGAGTATTTAAAATAAAAATACGTTTGATCTTTAGGAATTTGGTGGTACTTTGCGTTCGTTGCGGTTAAATATTTTATAAAATATTTATCAGCTCATCTTCATCTGTCACAAGAACTTCGCGTGCGTTTGCGCCGTTCTTAGGACCTACTATTCCGGCTTCCTCCAGCTGGTCAACGATCCTGGCAGCTCTTGCATAACCGAGCTTTAATCTCCTTTGTAAAGTGGAAGTTGAGCATTGCTGCAGCCGGAAAATTAACTTTGCTGCATCTGCAAACAATTCATCGCGGTCATCAATATCGCCATACACTGATGCTCTTTTTTCAATGATTGATGGAAGCAAATATGGTTTTGTAAATCCCTGCTGCTCTTCAATGTACTCCGCAAGTTTTTCACATTCCTCTGTCGTGATCAGAGCATTCTGAATTCTGATTGGCTTTGATGAAGCTGCTGATAAATAAAGCATGTCACCGTTTCTGAGCAACTGGTCTGCCCCGCCCATATCAAGAATAGTTCTTGAATCAATTTTTGATGCAACCTGGTAAGCAATCCTTACGGGAAAGTTAGCTTTTATAACTCCCGTAATAACATCAACTGAAGGCCTCTGCGTAGCAACAATTAAATGAATTCCGACAGCCCTGGCCATCTGTGCAATTCGTGCTATGGGTTCTTCGATCTCTCTTTTTGCCGTGATCATCAGATCGGCAAGCTCGTCAATGATGACAACTATAAACGGCATTTTCTTATGACGTATTACATCGTTATCTTTTAATTTATCTTCTGCGTGCTTAAGATTGTAAGCTTCGATATTTCTTACTCCCGCGTTCGCAAGCTTGTCATACCTGTTCTCCATTTCACTCTCCACACTTTTCAATATTGAAACTGCATTGGACGGACTTGTAACAATGCTCTCATTAATATCTCCGGAGGTCGCAAGAAAATGTTTTTTTAATTTAGAATATAAGCTTAACTCAATCTTTTTCGGATCGATCATTACAAATTTCAGATCCGAAGGATGAAGCTTGTAAAGCAGGCTGGCGATTATAGTATTTATTCCTACACTCTTTCCCGACCCGGTCGCACCGGCAATAAGCAGATGCGGCATTTTGGAAAGATCATCAATGAAAACTTCACCGTCAATTGTTTTACCGAAAGCGACAGGAAGACTCTTGGTGCTGTCATTAAATTTTTGTGATGAGAATAAGCTTCTGATCCTGACCAGCTGAGCCTTCTTATTCGGAATTTCAACACCGACCGTGCCTTTTCCCGGAATCGGAATTATCATTCTGATCCCCTTTGCTTTCATTGCAAGAGCAATGTCATCCTGCAGTGATTCTATTTTTGACAATTTAACATCAGCAGCGGGGACAAGTTCATACAGAGTGACGACAGGTCCGGGAGTTGCAAAAACTTTTTCGACTTCAATCCCAAACTTAAGCAGTTTTGCCTGAAGGAGTCTTCCGTTTTCTGAAAGCTCTTCATTAGGTATTACATCGAATTCCTCCTGAGTCGGCTCGATCAATAAATCCACGCCCGGATATTTATATTTCTCTAATTTCTCTTCTACAAAATCATCTTCACGTTTGCTTTTAAGAGCATCAACTTCATTTGAATTCTCAGGATTTATATCCAGCTCGTCTAATTCTGTTTTAAGGGATTTATTAATCAGAGTAGGTTCAACCTTAATTTCCTTTACTCTTTTATTTTTTGCTTCCTGCAAAATGTCTTCATGTTTAGGCCGGTTTATCTCGGTTACTTTAATGAGATTCTCCTCATCGAAACCTTCTGCTTTTTGTTTTGAATATTTACTTTTTAAAATTCTTTCACGCTCTTTCATCAGAGCCTCTTCCACTCTCGCATCTTCAGGATTCTGATTTTCTTTTTTAAGAATTTTCTGAGCAAGCTTTTCTGACACTTTCTGATCATTGATACCCGTGAGCTCTTGTTTTTCCTGATGAAAGCTTTCTTTAATCTTTTCAGCGAACAATTTAAATCTTGCCATTGTCTTAATGATATTGCCATCAATTAAAAGCAGTGATAATAGTATTATAGCTGCTGTGAAAACTATTGATGCTCCCACGCCTCCGAGTAGGTGATAAAATATTGATGCAAAAAAATCCCCCGTAGTCCCGCTAAGCTTTGACGAAATATTGTCCTTTCCGGAAAAGATCTTTAACAGCCCGAAAGAAGAACCCAGGCAAACCATTATCAGTAATGAATAAATGCCGAACTGAATTGTCTTACCTAACAATTTTTTTCTGATGAGAGAAATTCCGAATGCTGTAAATATCACGGCAGTAATTACTGAAAAATATCCAAAAAAATTATTTATAAAAAATTCTGAAACATACGCTCCCGCAATTCCCAGCCAGTTGTATGTGACATACACTGCAGAGTATGATTCTTTTCTGAATATATCGATAAATCTTAATCTTTCCAGAGTCGCCTGATCTTTATCAGAATATGAAATCAGAGCAAGCCCTAGGAGAATACCGAATGTAAGTATCAAAAATCCTAAAAGCTGTTTTTTAAAACCGGTGGAAATGCTGAAATCTTCCTGGGCAGATTTTCTTTTTCGCGGGGCAGAAGCAGTTGTATTTTCTTTTTTCTTTATGCGGGTAACTTTACTTGTTTTCATTTTAAAAAATTAGAATTAGCGGATCATCCTCCGCTTATTTTCTCTTTTCTTTCGTCCTCTCGTCTGATTCCTATATTGACACGTTTCATATTTGATTTTTGTGATGTTTCACCTTCAAACTGCTCTTTAAATTTAACTACACCGTTTTGAAATATCGGAATGAAAGGATAGGAATCTATTTCCGAGCTTGTTTCCAGATCCTGCTCCATGCCTATTGATGTTAAATATTTTCCGTGCTCGGATGAATGAAACAATCTTAAAATTTTTTCTCTTGAAGGAACATTTAAAAGCATTGCCAGATCATTGCAAAGATTAATTGCTGCAATTTCAGAATCTCTCATCTCAAGTGTCCGTCCTGCACTCAGCTTTGAAAGAAGCATTCCTGCACAAACAGCATCCTCCAGACAAAAATCATTTAGTTTTCCCGAACAGATAATTGTGAAGTCTTCATCGATCGAATTAACGTAATCCACAATTGCGGAAATGTTTACAAAGCTGCAGAGCACACAGTTCTTTGCAAACTTGGATTTTATTATAGCAAGAGTTCCGTTAGTCGTGCTGAAGATCAATGATCTGTCCTTCACAACTTCAGGTGTATATTCCAGAGGCGAGTTTCCGAGATTAAATCCATCAACCACTTTTCCGTTGCGCTCTCCGCACAACAGAGAATTTTTCGAACCCTTTGCGACTCTTACTGCAGTTGCAATATTTTCAGTTGGAATTACTTCCTTTGCTCCATTTGCCAGAGCTATTGTCATTGTGGTAGTTGCTCTTAAGACATCAAGAATAATTACATTCTTATCTTTTAAAACCAGATCATCCTGTATTAAAGTTTGTGTCAGAAGTATATCAATTCTTTTCATATATCTTTACTTAAATTTCCTTTCAGTTATATATTTCTTAAATAAATGTTTTACAACTATAAATATGAACTTTCAACTTTCAACTTTCAACTTTCAACTCAAAAAAGGTGTCTTTGCCACCTTTGCTTTTATTTTCTTATCCCTTATCGCAATCTCTATATCAGTCCCGGTTTTATTAAACCCGTTTTCAATATAAGCCAGGCCGATATTTTTATTAAGCATTGGTGACAAGCTTCCGCTTGTTACAATACCGATTTTTTTATCCCCGGAATATACTTCCTGTCCGTGTCGTGCCACCATTCTGTCATCAACAATAAATCCCACCAGTTTTCTTTTCAGATTTTCTTTTGCTTTAAGTATCACTTCCCTTCCGTTGAAATCCCCTTTATCGGGTTTCGTGATCCATCCGAGACCGGCTTCAATCGTATTGGATGTTTCATCCATGTCATTGCCGTA
>JBDTWU010000212.1:0-4098 GCA_040006535.1 bacterium
GTTTTTAATTTCATTCAAAGGACCCCGTGGTCCGTCCGGAGTTATGACTGCTGAAAATCCCTTCCTGACAAGAGCAGTCAATTCATTCAATGCGTCCTTACCTCCTTTTGAGCTTGAACCCCTGATCACCTTATAATCCCAGTGTATTAATATTTTATTAAGTATCTCACCATCCTTGCTTTGGGAAACCAGTGCAGCTGAGCGGCGGTTATGAAACAACCACCAGCCAATCAGCATTTTCGAATGCCAGAATATAAATATAAAATTTGAATTCTTTTCAGGAGCATTATGAATTGTTATGCTTAAAGTTTTTATGTAAAGATTTATTATCAATGGCAATATTTTCAGTCCGGCAAGATTTAAAATTTTTTTCAAGAATGTTATGGCTGGTTAATAAAATTCATAATGATCTCAGCTGCATTGCGCGAAGCATCCTTAGAAGTAAGTATATTCCTGAGTTCCTGAAAGTTTCTCTTCATCCGTTCTCTGTAAGAAATATCTGTCAGTATTTTTTTTCCTTCTGCAAGTATTTTCTCCGGCGTCATTTCACTCTGCAGAAATTCCTGCACAGCTTTTTTGTTAAGCAAAATATTAATCATTGCAATATGCTCAACCTTTATGAGGTTTTTTCCAATCAGATAATTAAGCTTCCCGGTTTTGTAGACTACACAGAATGGTGTGCCGATAAGTGCACACTCGACCGTTGAAGTTCCGGATTTGGTTATTACAAGATCTGAATTGAGAATAGTTTTGTAATTAAGAAAAGAATCATTCCTGTCATATATGATCTTAAAATCAGTGTGATCAATAAACTGTTTGTAATATTCCTCATCGTAATTTGTTGAGCATAAAAAATTAATCTCACATTCAAATTCTTTTTTGAATAAATACGCCGTTTCCACGAGGGCAGGGAGCATTCTTTCTATCTCATCCTTCCTGCTTCCCGCAAGAATACTGATTTTTTTTTTAGCTGAAACTTCTCGTTGATAATGCATAAGGAATTCATCTATTTTTTTTATCAGCGGATGACCGACATACTGCGCTTTAATATCTTCCTTAAAATAAAAATCAACTTCAAACGGAAAAACCACAAGCATCAGGTCCACATATTTTCTTATTATCTTAACCCTGCTTTTATGCCATGCCCACAGCTGCGGAGATATATAGTAAATAATCTTACCTTTGTAGAATTTCCTTATTCCCGAAATAAATTTTAAGTTAAACCCCGGAAAATCTATAACTATAACTGCATCCGGATTTATTTCCTTTACTTCAGAGATGCATTTATCAAGTATGCCTTTGATCTTTTTAATATTGCGGATCACTGATGAGAAGCCAATGAAGTTTACCTCTTTTGCATTATAAATTAATTTAACATTTTGTTTTTCTATTTTCGCTCCGCCAATACCAAAGAAAGAGGTTCCGGGATCAATGGTTTTGATCTCGCTTATTAATGCAGCCCCGTGAATATCACCGGATGCTTCACCTGCAATAATAAAAATATTTTTTTGTTTTGGATTCAAATAATACTATACCGGAAAAATAACTGCTATCTGAAAATAAGAATATACACAAGGATATTTTAATGTCAATTATAAATAGAGTTCTTCATAATTCTTTATCATTGTGTCCGAATTAAATTTGTCGACTATCGTAACCCGGGCTCTCTTTTTTATTTTATCCAAATCATCATCACTCATTACCCGAACCTTTTTGATCTTTTCAGCTAAAGCTATTGAATCTTCAGTTTTAAATAGAAACCCATTCTCACCGTCTTCTAAAATTTCTCTGAACGGTGCAATATCAGAAGCAATACAGATCTTTTCTTCAGCCATTGCCTCAGCTAAGGCCAGACCAAATCCTTCAACGACAGAGGGCATTACATACAGATCGCAATAATTTAATATTTCGCTGATATCATTCCTGCTGCCGGTTATAAAAATATTACTCTCTAAATTTAAATCTGAAAACAGATCCGTGATTCTGTTAAACTCAGAACCTTCATTGGCATGCTTCCCGCCTACAATAACATAGACCATATCGGGAAATTCCTCATTTAGAATTGAAGCAGCTTTAATCAGATATTCAAGACCCTTTCTCGGTGAAATGCTGCCAACTGTCATGCAGATAAAACGGCTCTCATTAATTTTCAATGCTTCACAGAAATTTTTTCTGCTTGATTCCTTTGGCATAAATCTGTTGCAGTCAATTCCGTTATAAATTAAAATATATTTTTCACTTTTTATCCTGTCATGCAAAAGGGAGTATTCGAGTGTTGCTTTAGAATTACATATTATTCCTGTCGTTATATATGAAAGTAATTTCTGAGTTTTATGAACTCCCTTGCCCCACCAAGTGTAAGAGTTGTGCAGAGTAATGAAATTCTTTTTGATGCCGGCGGCAACGCCTGCGATCCTTGAAAATACTGTCGAGAAAAATTCGTGTCCGTGTGTAATGTTAATATTTTTTTTGCGTAATAGTTTTATGATTTTGATTAATACAAAAAAATTAGGCGCAATGTTATTGACACTAAAGTCCCTCTGAGCATTTACGAAATGTATTTGAATGCCGGCAGATTCAAACTGAGCGGCAAGTATGCCTTTCTCAACAAGGCAGCAGATCTGAATTTCGAATTTTTGTTTATTAGTTTTATTACAGAGCTCAAGAAGCAGTCTTTCAATTCCTCCTTCATTCAGACTGTGAACAAAATGCATTATATTTATTTTCCTATCAGTCACCTAACCCAGGATTTCCTTCGCAGCTTCTTCGCCGGTCATTATGGCTCCTTCCATAAATCCCTGCCAGTCGGCAACATGCTCGCCTGAGAAATAAATATTATTTATCTTTTCTTTCAGCACAGGCATCACTTCAAACCACTGCCCTTTCCCATACAATGCGTATGCACCTTTGGAATATTCGTCAGTACCCCAGTAATAATTTACATTGTCTTCCATAAGATGCCTTACATCTCCGAAGGCAGCTTTTAATGATTGCGCTACAACAATTTTGCATTCTTCTTTTTTCAGACGGGATAAAATATCCGCTTTATCACCGACAGCATAGGAAATCAAAACACCTTTAGGGGAATTCTGATGTTTGCTCGCATGATAAAAATAATGGGCGAAGGTATCAGTTATAATACTGAATGCTTCATCTTTCCAGAAACGTTCTTTGAAGAGAGTTGCAGATTTATTTATTCTTGCATACTGCAGTGAGTTTATTGCGTTCGTTTTTTCGACAGGAAGTGATGGAGTCCATTTGATTCTGCTGATTGAATAAGTTGGCAGGGAACAGATCAGCTTCTCACATTCATAGCTTTCTCCATTGCTGCATGTAATTTTTATATTTGAACTGAAGTCAACGGAGCTTACCTTCCTGTTCAGCTTTATTTTGTCCTTCCCGATTTTATCTGCAAGAGCATTTGCAATTTTTACATTGCCCCCTTTCACTTTGAGATCCATTTCATTGTTCTCGTCTGACTCAGCATATTCCGCCAGAGCCGCATAAGCTGATACAAATCGAATAGACTCTCCAAAGTCAGTGCTGTCTGAATATTCTCTTATGTCAAGATCTCTTTGCGAAATATCATTGTTCATTAGAAATCTCCACCAGTCCATCTTGTCAAGAATTATTTTCTGCTCATCGGTCATTGTATGATAATCAGAGATAATCTTAGAAAATTTTTCTTTCCATTCGGGAGAATAGTCCCATTCACCGGGCTGATAAAATTTATTATCATAAATGAGCCGGTCATCGAACTCGTTATTTATTAACTCAAGATCCATCTCCTTACACAATGCCAGTATTCTTTCATGTGAGCGCCCTATCCACTCGCCTCCGAGCTCTATCACCAGCTTGTCATTAGCATCAATAGTATGAGAAAAGACTCTGCCACCGACTCTGTTCCGTGCTTCTAGAATCGTTACATCAGCTCCATTCTCACTTAACATTTTACCTGCCGCAAGTCCTGACAATCCTGCTCCGAGAATTATAATCTTAGGCCTGGAATTAAAATTAACAGCAAAACTATTCTGATAAAGCATTGCTCCGGCAGCGAGTACAGAGGTCTGCTTGAGAAACTGGCGTCTTGTCGGCATA
>JBDTWU010000213.1:0-2395 GCA_040006535.1 bacterium
GAATCAACTTTACATCTTTAACACCTTCAATATTTTCCAATTGCATTTTAAAATCTGAACCTCTGCCGGAACTTTCTTTCGGAATGACAAAACTATAGCTTATCCATTTTGATCCGCTAATATTTTCTTCATTATAATTATACTCGCCGTTTTTAAACCAATCAAGACTTCGGATTTTGTTAATCCCATTTGTGTTATCCGTGCTGACTTTCCAGGTTAATACATCTCCGACTATCTCCTGCTGTGTCACAGGATAATTACATGCTGCTACTGAAAATGCCAGCACCAAAAATGTATAAGCCAATCTGATCCTGTGTACTTTAAAATAATTTTTCATATTGCTGAATTTCCTTTCAGAATTTTTATTTAAATTTTTTGAATGAATGTTTCTGAGCCAAGCTTCAACAGGCTGGAAAGTATTTTCATAATTTTCTTTTCTTAATTCATTAAAATATTTATCCGGAACTGCATTACTTTCCTCTGATGCCGGTGATGAGCCTGATTGTTTCATTGTTTATATCTCCTATGATAATTGGACTGTTATTTTTTTTCTTAAAAAAAATTTCTTCTTCATTTTTTATGATCTTTCGCAGCTTATCTCTTGCCCGGCTAAGTCTGGACTTGATAGCTGAAATGCTTTTTTCATTTTGAATATCTTTTATTTCTTCCATGGAAAATCCTCCTATCTCGAAAAGAAGGATCGCCGATCTTTCTTTGGAAGAGATTTTTGAAAGCGCTCCGGAGAGAATAATTTTATTGTGGTCGTTTTCAATCCTTGCAAAAATTTCCGGCATTTCAGGAATTTGCGGAGCATTATCAAGTGGAATGAACCTTTTCCAGAAATCTTTTCTGACAGCATTAAAAAACTCCCTGGTGATTATTTTAAAGAACCAGGACCGGAACCTGGTTTTATCATTCAGACTGTTGAAATTTTCAAATGCTTTTAATAATGACTGCTGCAGCACATCTTCTGCATCATCCAAAGAACGCTTAGAGCATAATGCTTTGCAGTACTTCAAAGCATCATTATACTCAGGTCTGAGTAATTCAAGAAATTGATTTGATTCCGGTACCATACAATATTTAAAACGTTAACGTTATATATTAGACGTACTTTATTCTGAAAAGTCGCATATCAAATTAATTTTATTTACTCTTCTATTCAATTTAACAAATCAAATTTTTATATTTGCAGAATTAAAAAAAAATCCATGAAATCATTATTCACCTTCTCTCAGAAAATCGTTATTATTACTTTAATTTTTTTTATTTCGATTTACTTAATTTCAGTTGATTCGCATCCGCTGATAGGATGCAAAGCAGAGAATAAAATAGTAAAACAGGATTCAGTTCTTCCATGGAAATATCCTGATGTAACATCCATTGCAGACAATGAAGAAGGAAAAATGATAAAGCTTGGAAGGAATATTTTTGTAGAAACTTATAAATTTATAGGATCTGATGTAAAAGATTCTAACATGAGATTTGCCGGTAATAATATGGTATGCCAGAATTGTCACTGGAATGCCGGAACGCAGCAGAATGTGCTGGGACTGGTCGGCGTATATTCAATATATCCCGCAATGGATGAACGAACTAATAAAGTGATTTCACTCAAAGATAGAATAAATGAATGCATTACCCGGAGCATGAATGGAAAACCTGTTCCGGATAACAGCAGAGAATTGAATGCAATTGATGCTTATCTTAAATGGTTGAGCTTAAATGTTCCGAAAGGAAAAATAGTGGAAGGAAACAGATTGCCAAAAATCCCGCTGCTGAACAGAGCCGCGGATACTGCAGCCGGCAGAATTGTTTATCTTGAAAATTGTACGACATGTCATGGACTTGATGGTGCAGGTACATTGAAGAATCCAGGAAATATTGTTGTATCTGCTGACTCTTTGAGAGGATTCGAAGTACCTCCGGTTTTTGGATCGCAGTGCTATAATGATGGATCAGGGATGTATAGATTGTTAACCTCTGCTTCTTTTATCTATTCAAAGATGCCTCTCAGCAGTTCATCTATTACTATGGAAAAAGCATATGATGTTGCTGCATTTATTAACTCCAGCCCGCATCCTCATAAGGAAGGTGTTCAGAAAGACTATCCCAACTTAAAATTAAAGCCTATAGATTTTCCATTCCTTCCGTATGATGATAACTTTTCTGAATCGCAGCATAAGTTCGGTCCTTACCAACCTATGCTCAAAAAAGGTGAAGCTTCAGAATATATTGATCCGTATATGCCTCTGAAGTAGTTGAAAACACATGAACAAGGTTTTATTACAATTAACTGCTGCTTGTTAGCTATTCACTGTTATTCATGAACTCCGCCAGAAGTCTGTGAAAATGATGAGTTCCTGTTTCTTTCTTCACAGAATATCTACCTCTG
>JBDTWU010000214.1:0-2049 GCA_040006535.1 bacterium
ATTGATCATAGTCCGGATGTTGATGTTCTTGTTGGACTAAGACTAATAACTTTCACTGTTGTCCAAAACATTTTTTATTATAAAATTATGTACCCGTTTGATTTAAATTTCAAAATAGTTTTTGCAAGTTACAAAACAACCCCCTAACCCCCTTTGGCAAGGGGGAATAGGTGGTTAATGCAAGCAGTTAAAAATTCCCCCTTGAAAAGGGGGATAAAGGGGGTTATATGAAGACTACTTTATGAGATTCAAGGCTTGAATAAATTCAAAGAGAGAATTTTAAAGATATTAAGAAATTTATTATAATCGTTTTGGACAGATGTGCAATTTTATATTAACGCTAACTCATTCTGAAATTGATTTAACCTTTTAATTTAATTAATTTGAAAAAAAGTTTTAAATTGAATGGATGAGTAGAATTGCTTTTGTATTTCCCGGGCAGGGTTCGCAATTTGTCGGAATGGGAAAAGACCTTTACGATAAATATGACCTTGCTAAAGATCTGTATTCACTTGCTGATGAAATAATGGAAATGCCTCTCAGCACAATCTCCTTCGAAGGTCCTTCAGAACTTCTTATGCAGACACACATTACACAGCCCGCATTATTTGTTCAATCATATATTCTACTGAAGTTGCTGGGAAATGATATCAAAGCAGATGCAACAGCCGGTCATTCACTCGGAGAATACACTTCAAACGTTTATGCAAATTCAATCGGCTTCGAAGAAGGGCTGCGCCTTGTAAAAAAAAGAGGTGAGCTTATGAAAGAGTCCGGTGTGAAAAGACCCGGAACGATGGCTGCAGTCATCGGATTGACATCAGAACAGGTCGAGGAAATTTGCAAGAAGGCATGTGATCATCAGATCGTTCAGATTGCAAACTATAATGCACCCGGACAAATAGTTATCTCCGGAGATATTGATGCAGTTCATCGTGCAATGAAGATCGCTAAACAGAATCCATATAACAGCAAGCTTGTCAAAGAGCTTCCCGTAAGCGGAGCGTTTCATTCGGAGCTTATGCTTACATCAGCCGAAGAACTGAGAATGACGATTGATAAAATAAATTTTAAAGATGCTGTTATTCCGGTCTATACAAATGTAGAAGCTGAGCCTATTGCAAGCAATATCATTCTTAAGAATTCTTTATACCGGCAGCTGATGGCTCCCGTAAAGTGGCAGCAGTCAATTGAGCTTATGATCAAAGATTTTAATGTAACAAAGTTCTATGAAATCGGAGCCGGAAAAGTTTTAACCGGATTAATTAAAAGAATAGATCCTGAAGTAAGTCTTTTCAACATAGGAACTGCGGAAGATTTAGAAAATTATAAAAAATAAATGACAGAAGAAAATAAAGAAACTGAAGAAAAGGATTTCATGGAATTCAAAGGGATGAAGATCGATCCTGTAATTTTTACACAGGGTTTTGTTCCGGGCTGTGATATGAGCATTTGCAGCGGACAGTGCTGCAACTGGGGAGTGTATATGGACAGGGATTTTCAGGAAGTCATAATGAAATATGAAAATGAGATCAAAGAAGTATTTGATGAGCACCAGCTGAGGGATACTTCGAAATGGTTTGAAAAAGAGCTCGAAGAAGATTCGGATTTTCCTTCGGGATATGCGATCGGCACAGAGCTGTATGTGAATCCTAAAGGAGTTTCACAATGTGTATTCAAAGATAAGAACAGCTATTGCTCTCTGCAGGTTATGGCAATGAAAAACAATATGCACAAGTGGACCATCAAGCCGAAGTATTGTATTATGTATCCTCTCACAATAATTGATAATGTGCTTACATGTGACAATGACCATTCAGAAAGACTTGACTACTGCGGCATTCATCACGAGGAAAATTATACCCAAACCGTTTTCGAAGCAATGACCGAAGAAATAATATTTATCATGGGAGAGGACGGATATAATTTTCTGAATGATCATTACAAAAAAAATTATCAGAGGAAATATCAGATAGAAATACTAAAACCTATTTCTTAACTTTTAACTTTTAACTTTTAACTTTTAACTTTTAACTTTTAACTTTTAAC
>JBDTWU010000215.1:0-8739 GCA_040006535.1 bacterium
ATCAGTATTCAAAAAAAACAAAAGTAATGATAAATTATTAGACCTGCAGGGGGCAGGTCGGACCGATGCAGGAGTCCATGCTATTGAGCAGGTGGCGCATCTTGATTGCGAAACAATGGTAGCCTCCCACATTTTAAAAATAAAGATGAACGATGAGCTTCCTTCCGATATAAATATTCTGAATATAGAAAAAGCCGGAAAGGATTTTCATGCTAGGCATTCGGCAATTTCCCGTCAATATTTATTCCGAATATCAAAGCGGAGAACAGCTTTTGAAAAGAAATATGTTTGGTGGATCAAAGATAATCTAAATGTAGATGCAATGAAAAATTCATCCGCATTGCTGACAGGCATGCATGATTTTTCCTCATTTTCCGAAGCTGATAAAGAAAGTAAATCAACCAAAGTTTTATTGGAAGATATAAATGTCTATGAAGAAGACGATCTTATTATGATCCGGATTAAAGCATCTCATTTTTTGTGGAAAATGGTCAGGAGAATCGTAGGAACTTTGGTTGAAGTGGGAAGAGGAAACTTAAATGAAGCTAATATGAAATATTTTCTTGAACATGATTCAAAGGAAACAGCCGGCTACACCGCACCACCCTCCGGGCTGTTTCTTGAAAAGATTTATTATAAATAAAAAGTCCGCATTCAGCGGACTTTTTAAGATATCTTTAATTAATTATTGGGGATAAGGGTGAATCCAAATGCCTTCGCACCTGTACCTCCCACATATCCGTTTGCAATGATTGTAAAAATTCCTCTGGCAGGCAGATTTACATCTGGAACAGTTACTAAAGTAGTTGATGTTCCTGCTAAGTTTGCATACACAGTGTATATTCCCCCTACTATCGGTCTGTATGGAGATGCCTTTGGAAATGAATAGAATGGAAACCAGGGCTGAATTTTACTGACAGCTCCAACATCAAGACTTGGAGAATTGGGAGACAGGTTGATAAATCTCAGGCTCGCATTAATGCTGCCTGGAGACGATGAACTATCCGTTAGTATCAGCGGCTGAATTTTCTGTAATGAATCGAAGACAAACACTGAAAACGATCTATCCCTTAGAAAATAAACAGCTGTGTCAATCAATATTGTACTCGAATTGGCAGCATTTACAATTATTCTGCTTACCGCATCACCGGTAATGCTGGTATAGGATAAAGTTGATAAGTATGCCAAATTGGAAGCGATCTTTGAACTTCCAATATACACATCAATATTAGGAGCATCAGGAGAAGCGTGCGTAAGCTGTAATCTTGAAGTAACTGTGGGATTTAACGGGTTGTTTTCGTCACAGCCATTGAACATTGTAAATGTAAATACAGATATAATTGCAATTAAAAACAAGTTCGCAAATTTTGCAGTGATTATTTTTTTCATCATTGTTTTACCTTTCTTTAAGTTTTTATAAAAATAAATTTAAATGCATTCACAATATATGTAATTTTGCGGATTATTATTTTATGACTACCATCTTTGTGAAATAACGGTTTTAAAATTTACAGATTATACTAAAACTAATATCATATAAAATTTATTTTTTATCAGGAACAACAAAATTGAAGAATAAATGTTCAAATTTTTATTTTATAAATTTTAAATTATTTAAAAACAATATCTAGAATTAAATCAGGTGTTACAAAATTGAATAAAAAAATATTAGTAACGGGAGCCACCGGGCTGATTGGAAAAAAATTAACAATTGAACTTTGCAGGCAAGGTGCATTAATCAAAATAATTTCTACCAATGCTGATAAAGCAAAATTAATTTTTAAAGATCATTCCACAATTCAGATATTTGAATGGTCAGCTTATCATGCTCCGTCTGAATTGTCCGGACTAATCGAAGATACAGACGCCGTCATTAATCTTGCAGGTGTAAATGTTGGTGAATCCCGTTGGACAAAGGAGTACAAGAAAAATATTTATGACAGCAGAATTAACACAACAAGGTTGATAGTTGATGCAATCGGATTGTGTAAAAAAAGACCTGACTGTCTGATTAATTCTTCAGCAGTAGGTTTTTACGGCTTTCGAGAAGATGAGCCACTGGATGAAGAGTCCGGCTCCGGTAGCGATTTTCTGGCAGAACTATGCAGGGACTGGGAAACCGAAGCATTAAAAGCTGAGCAGTTTGATGTCAGGGTTGTAGCGATCAGAGCCGGGGTCGTATTGGATAAAAGTGATGGTGTTTTGAAGAAATTTTTAGAGCCCTTCAAATTTTTTATTGGCACTTACATGGGCAGCGGAAAGCAATGGCTGCCGTGGATTCATACCGATGATGTAATCTCATTATACATTTTTGCTTTGAATAATAATAATTTAATTGGAGCCGTAAATGGTGTGGCACCCGGTAAGGTTACCAATAAACAATTTGTGAAAACAATTGGCACAATTCTGAATAAAAATATTATATTGCCGGTTCCGGGAATAGCTTTAAAGATTGGCATTGGAGAGTTTGCAAACAATCTCCTTACCGGACAGAGAGTATCTTCTAACAGAGCACTGAAAAACGGATTCAGCTTTAAGTTTCCGGAATTGAAGATGGCATTGGAAAATTTATTAAAAGAAAAATAATGCCGCACAAGAGAGAACTAATCCTGAAATCATTTCAGCAGCTTATTTACAATCTCACCGGAAATATCTTAACAGACTTTAAAGATATTAAGGCTGATGCTTCTGAAAAAAAAATTTACAGACTGTTTGTAAATGATAAATCTTACATAGGAATTTATAATCAGAATCTAAAAGAAAATCTTGCTTTTATAAGTTTTACTTACACCTTTATTAAACTGAAATTTAAAGTCCCGGAGATATTTATAATTTCAGATGACAATTTATCGTATATTGAAGAAGATCTGGGTGATACATCATTGTTTAAGCAAATTCCGGTTTCTGAGAGTTACATATTAATGAATTATTACAAGCAAGCTTTGTCTGATCTGATTCGTTTTCAAATAATCCCCAAAGATGCTATAGATTATAATTACTGTTATCAGACAAAGGAATTTAACTGCGAAGTGATTCGGGATGACTTTGAAAAATTCAATGTTTTCTTTGCAGGGTCATACCTGAAGGAGTCTATACAGAATGATATGATACAAAATATAATTGATCTATCATGCAAAGTGATCACCACTGCGGACGGCAGATACTTTCTGTACCGGGATTTTCAACCCAGGAATATATTAATTAAAGATAACAGCCTCTACTATATAGATTATCAATCTGGGAGGAAAGGTCCGCTTCAATATGATCTGGCTTCATTTCTTTATTCCGGCAGTATTCAATTGTCTGAGCAGCAAAGAAATTATTTAATTGACCACTACATGTCTGAACTAAAGAAATATACTCCCTATAATGAAAAAGAGTTCAAATATTATTTGTATTATTTTTCCTTTCTTAGGTTAGTACAGATTTTGGGAAGCTACGCTTTTCAACATCAAAAAAAAAAGGACGAAGAAATTCTAAAGAAAATCCCTAAAGCTATTTCAAACCTGAAAAATTTAAAAGATAAGATAGAGATTAAAGAGGTCAGAAATATAATTGAAGTGATAATAAAGCTTTACGAGGAAAAATTTTGTGCGGGGAGCGGGACTTGAACCCGCACGCCTTGTGAGCGCCACCCCCTCAAGATGGTGTGTCTGCCAGTTCCACCACCCCCGCATGTGTTTTATTACAAAATACTTAATCGTTGCTGGAGTTTCAATTAACAATTAAATTATTAAATATCATATTATACTTTATATTATTAAAGATTTCCTTTTTCTGTCTGCGATTTTTATAATTCGACGTATTATATAGACGATTAAAATTATAAATGTTAAAGAAAGTAATGGGACCGTCACTGCCAATAAAGAAATTATGACTGATGCAAAAAGTTCAATTGTAGCAAATATGGGATTGCCCAGACCGTTTGTTATAACAAATGAAGATAATGCCCTTGCCTTAACACTAAGGAAATGAATATTTATCGCTGTACCTCCTCCTCCCAAAATTACTATTACCCATTTAAGTAAAGGATTTATTCCCGTAACTAACGAGCTCATTAATGCTAAACCGGCAAAAAGCGCTAAAGGAGTTGTTACCAGATCAAGCATATTATCGACCCATGGATTATAGTACCCGGCAATTTCAAGCAAAGACGCAGCAGCAAATGATATCAGTGCAGGAGATGAGCCTATCCAGGCGCTACCTTCAGGTAGATTTACCCAGCCTGAAATATATCCTATGCTCAATATTAACAATGGGACAAACACTCTAAAACCCACTGCAGCACAAAGACATAAGCCGGTAATAATGCTATAAATTAATTCCACTTTATATTTAATTATGGTAAAATAAAAATTTGCGGGTGAATATAAAAGATTAATCTTATAAGGCATTTTATTGGAAGCAGATTCTATTATCCGATACCGTTACTTAATTTCTTACTGCTTTTTTAGTAAAGCTTTTGCGTGATGACTTTGGCTATACAAATCTTTAATCATAATAGCGTTGACAAAAAGAATAGAAATTATTAACTTGCAAACGATTCGCAATAAATAAAATGAATAAAATAATCAGACATAGCCTTGCATTAAAACTTGATTCCGTTGGTTTTGTTGCATCAACATTATGCGCAATTCATTGTGCTGCGATGCCGTTCCTTTTTCTGTTTCTTACTATCTATGGACTTCAGTTTTTTGCCAATCCTTTAATTGAATTTTTATTTATTTCATCAAGTATTGTAATAGGAATTTTCACATTCAGACACGGTTATTTTAAGCACCACAAAAGATTTTATCCGTTTTTAATTTTCGCAACCGGACTTTCCCTGGTCCTCATAGGACACTTCTTTTTCCATGATCATAGCCACGTTGAAATAGGCAGAGATGAGCTTATCTTTTTTTTAATCTCACCTATTGGTGCAGGGTTAATTGGTATCGGACATTATTTGAACCGTAAACTTTCGAGACCCCGGGCTGAATCTTGCAGTCATTAATTTTAAAATAGTAAATGCAGTGGTTAAAAAGCTTTCAATTATTTTAATTAATTATTTATCTGCTGAATTTGAATTCGCTGTACTATAAATTTGCCATAAAATTTTCCCCTTTATAAACAACATGACGGAGGATTCTTTTTATAAAAAATATATTGACATCACAGGTTTAATCCGGACAGAATTTAACAGGAATGTCGACCTCTATGATGGCAAAATTCTGTGCAAAAAAGGTTGCTCTCAATGCTGCCATCAGATTTTTAATATCACAATGGTTGATGCGAACATTATTAAGAGCCATATGAATTCATTGACTGAAGAAAAGGTAAATCTGTTAAAAGGAAAAGCTAAAAATTATCTGGAAAATTTTTATTCCAATAAAAAACCTGAAGAAGAATACTTCAGTATTCCAAATCAACCATGTCCGGCTCTGACTGAAAATGGAGAGTGTGAAATTTATGAGGCCCGCCCAATAATTTGCCAAAGATTCGGGGTACCGGTTTACGATTATAAAAATCCCGAAAAAATATATGCATGTGTTTTAAATTTTAAGGAAGGTGAAGAAATAATTGACCCGGAATTGATTCCAAATCAAACCTATATCGGAAAAAAATGGGATGAGCTAAAGACGGAATTTAATATTGAAAAAGGTTATAATAATAATGCCTCGACCTCAATATCTGAAGCAATACTAAACTCTTAATATTTCACAATAATTATTTTCGGTAAGATATTTTTTTGGGTGAAGTAAACTGTCTTATACCTTCGATCGATCCAAGGAAACCAAATCCGCTTTGCTTTATACCAACCCACGGAGTTCCTGATACACCACCAATCCCCTGATTTACTCCTATCATTCCGGATTCTATTCTTTGTGCATATTGTTTTCCCTTTTCGAGATTCTTTGTCCATATTGTTGCACCTAATCCAAAGGTAGAATCGTTTGCTTTTTCTAATGCTTCTTCGGCATTCTTAACCTTTTGAATGCAGATGACGGGTCCGAAGGTTTCATTAACCATAATATCATGTTTTTCGCTTACGTTTGTAAGAATTGTAGGCTGAATAAAAAAACCATCACCTTCCATCTTCTCACCGCCAAATAAAACTTTAGCACCTTTTCTTTTAGCTTCCTCTATTTGATTGATCACATGAACTCTCTGAGATTCGCTTACCATCGGTCCCATATCAACATCGTCAAATCCGCTTCCTACTCTGTATTTCTTTACTTCTTCCAAGACCAGCTTTTCAAATTCTCCTGCTATTTTGTCCTCTACATAAATTCTTTCGACTGAGACACAAACCTGTCCTGTATTTCTTAATGAACCGTGAACTGCATACGGAACAGCTTTTTTCAGATCAGCATCTTTTAAAATTATCATCGGATCTTTACCGCCTAATTCCAATACCAAACGGTTCAGTTTCTTTGAACATACTTCCATAATTTTTTTTCCAACTGCCTGTGATCCGACGAATGCCACCATATCTACATCAGAAGTAATCACTATCTCACCGACCTCTTCAGCTCCCTGAAGTAAATTCACGACTCCTTTTGGAAGGTATCGGTTATATATTTCATACAAGGCTTTGCCCGTAAGAGGTGTGTTTTCCGACGGCTTGAAAACGACAGTATTTCCCATGAGGATTGCTGGAGACAATAGAGATTCAGGCATTCCTACCGGAAAATTCCAGGGTGTGATCACCGCTACAGCCCCAAGCGGAACTCTGTGAACTTCAGTGATAAGATTCTCTTCTTTATGAATTTCTGTTTCTGCTGCTTTCTCCGCAAGTTTGATATTTTCTTCTATTGCATAAGCAGTCCCCTCACACTCGCCTACAGCCGACCTGTAAACTTTTCCCATCTCTTTTGTAATGAGTTTACCTATAGCCTGTTTTTCCTTATGGAGATCTCTTGCAATATTTTTAAAAAGCGCAATTCTTTTTTTCAATGGAGTCTTGCTCCAGATCTTAAAAGCCTTCCTTGCAAGCTTAACTCCTGATGCGATCTCTCCCGGAGATGAACATTTAATCTTTTCTATCACTTCACCCGTTGCAGGATTTATATCTAAAATAAATTTCCTCATGTCTAAAAATAAAAATTAATATTTATAAAAACTTTTTAAAAAATGACAGGATACCCTGCTTCCATGCTATTCTATGAGTAACACCTGTTCCCTGTTGAATTTTATGCTTATTGTTTAAATACCATTGATAAGATCTTATTAATGCCTGGGAATTTGAATATTTGGGATCCCATCCCAACTGCTTTTGCGCTTTCTCAATTGATACAAATGAATCCGTATCCGCTGTTCCATATATCCATTTATAAAGCGGTGAAATATTCAATATTTCAAAAAACCTCAAAGCCGGTTTTACAATCGCTGCAGGAGTGGACATTACTCTTGCCCCTGTGCCCGCATATTCACACATTGCTCCTACATCTTCATTTACAGTTTTAAATTCTTTTGCACCCACATTAAATGTATCATTAACCTTTCCTAAAGGTAAAGTTGATGCAAGTAATATCGCATCTACAAGATCTTCTACTTCAAAAAGCTGATATCGGTTTTTACCATTTCCAATAATCGGGATCTTAACTCCGGATTCAACCCAGTCATATAAAATTTGAAATACTCCAAGCCTGGCTGTCCCGATAAAACTTTTAGGTCTCAATACACATACTGGTAAACCCATAGCCCTGTACTCTTCGCATATTTCTTCGGCTTTAACTTTACTTTCGCCGTAAGGACCGACACCGTGTCTTGGATGTGTCTCGTACAATGGATGAACATCGGGCACACCGTAAACTGCTGTAGAGGAAATATGTATTACCCTGTTGACTTTATTCTTATGTGCACTATCCAAAACATTTCTTGTACCATTAATATTAGTTTCATATATATCCTTTTTCTTCCAAAGGGGAAGGGCTGCGGCACAATGAATAACTACATCGACACCTCTCAGTATTTCATCCATTTGTTCCTTATCACGAACGTCCCCATAAACACACTTTATATTCTTATCATATTCTTCTTTCTCAAATTGGGCTATATCAAAAAATACACAATCTTTAAAATCAGTTATCTGATTTATTTTCCTCGAAATATGAAAACCCAGAAATCCCGCCCCGCCAGTAACAACTATTTTCATATTTTTCCCGGATTTAGTTTAAATTTATTAATAAGCCCCGTAAACTTTTAGATGAGTGTTTCTTAACGATGAAAATTCTTCACTAATAAAATTATAAATTATTTCAGAAACTTCTTCAGGTCTTATCCATTTTTTAATTTCTTCAGAACTCCCCCATTCACGATTTGCGGGAGTATCAATAATGCTTGGGATAATTGTGTTACACCTTATATTGAGTTCTTTCATTTCTTCACTTATGGTATCCATTAAATTTATTACACCTGCCTTTGAGAACGAGTAAGCGAATTTTTGTGGTGTTATTTCCAATCCTGCAATTGCTCCAATTGAAATAATTCTACCGTATTTATTTTTAGCCATAACTTTTAATGTCTCCCTGGTAAAATAAAATGTTGACATAAAATTCAGATCAATCATTTTTTTTAATTCATCCGATGAAAGATCAATGATACTTTTGGGCGGATCAATTCCTCCTACCGTATTAATTAGATATCCAATATTTCCATTTTCCAATGCTGCAACATCATTTATAAAGCCGCTGACGGAGGCTTCATCGGTTGCATCGCAGACAAAGGAAAAGATTTTTCTTAACTTAAATTCCTTTG
>JBDTWU010000216.1:0-3845 GCA_040006535.1 bacterium
ACTTTGAAGATGAAGACAGTAAATATTCTGTAGATGATCTTAATACCGGTTACTTCGAGGGATTGCTGAAGGGCATTGTTGCTTTTAAAATAGAGATCACAGATATTGAAGGTAAGAAAAAAATTTCTCAAAATCATTCTGAGAACAGACAGCAGCTGGTAATTGAAAGGCTGGAAAAAATCGGAGATGAGGATTCATCAGAGATAGTTGAGAAGATGAAAAATAATCTTGCGAAGAAAAATGACTGAGGATCCGAAAATTACTATTGTGATCCCCTGCTATAACGAAGAAGAATCCTTACCATTATTCCTGCCGGGACTTTTTAAATATTCTAAAGAAAAAAACTGTAAAGTAATAATTATTAATGACGGCTCGACTGACTCCACCGAAAAAATTCTGAATGAATATTCCATGCAAGATAATTTCACATTCATAAATCACAAGCTTAACATGGGATACGGTGGAGCGTTAAAGACTGCCATTAAGAATGTAAGGTCAGAATATCTGGTTTCTATTGATGCCGATGGTCAGCATTACCTCGAAGATATAGATCTGTTGTATGAAAAATTACTGGAGACTGATGCCGATATGGTAGTAGGAAGCAGGAAGGAGATTAAGTCAGAGGATGCATACAGGACCACAGGAAAATGGATCATAAGAAATATTTCCGGGCTGCTTGTCAATAGCGGCGTTTATGATATTAACTCAGGAATGAAATTATATAAAACTGAGCTGGCGCAAAAGTATATAAATCTCTGTCCCGATACGATGGCATTCAGTGATATTATTACTCTCATATTTTCCGCAAATAAGCATCTTGTTGTGGAGCAGCCGGTAAGAATTAAAAAAAGGACCGGCGGTAAAAGTACTGTTGGTTTAAATACAGCATTCGATACGGTAATGGAAGTGCTTAACATAGTAATGCTTTTCAATCCCATTAAAATTTTTCTTCCATTGTCATTGATATTTTTTGTTCTTGGGGTTGTCTGGGGTGTGCCGATAATAATTGCAGGCAGAGGTGTGAGCGTAGGCGCAGCGCTGCTTATATTGATGGGTGTAATAACATTTCTCCTGGGGCTGATTGCCGAGCAGCTTTCTCTTCTCAGAAAAAGATTCTGATTATGAATCAGAAATTATCCTCCGCTGAAAAAAAACTTTTATTTCTGATCCTGTTCTCCGCCCTGTTAATAAAAATTTTTTTTGCATATGTGATACAGACCGATCTTAAATCAGACAGCATTACTTATAACAATCTCGCCCTGTCAATTCTAAAGGGCGGGTATTCAATAGATGGAAGACCGACAGCTTTTGTAGTTTTAGGGTACCCGTTATTTCTTTCAGGAATTTACACTGTCTTTGGGGACGGGCAGTTTTATGTAAAGATAGTACAGTCCGTAATAGAGATCTTTTCCGGCTTATTATTTTTCAGGATCAGCAGAAATTATTTTAACACAAAATATTCACTGCTCTCACTGTCAGTATTTGCATTTCTTCCGTCCAACTTACTTTTCAGCCAGGCAATACTGACCGAATCATTATTTGGTTTTTTGTATATGATTGTAATTTATTATTGCTTAAGAGAAAAATTTTTAAGCAAAATAATTTTACCTGGAATATTTTTCGGCCTGGCAATTTTGGTACGATCGTCTTTTTCATTTGCAGTTTTGCTGGTACCGGTATATTTGTTTGTTGAAAGAAAAAGATTTTTTATCAATAAATTTCATACAAACATTTTAAAATATTCAGTGATCTTTTTCGCAGGTTTATTTTTAATATTGTCTCCCTGGCTGGTACGAAACAAGCTTGTAATGAATTCCTTTACTCTTGCAACGCAGGGAGGAAGCACTCTTTGGGAAGGAAATAATCCCGACGCGACAGGAACATGGAATTCACTGGCGGTTAATAATAATCCGCTGTTTGAAAACCCGGATGAGATATACAGGGAAAAAGAATTTTACAGACTCGCTAAAAATTTCATTCTGGAAAATCCCTTAAGATTTTTAATATTAGGAATAAAAAAGATTGGATATCTTTTTTCAAGTGAAAGAATGATAACACTTTATTTTGTAAATGCAGCTCCGGGAGAAACTTCCACTCAGGTCTATAAATCAGTTAATCCGTTGATACTAATGCTTATTAATATTCCATATTTTTTAATAATGTTTTTTGGAGCATGGGGTTTGCTCATTCTCAGGGAAAAGAGATTTTTCATATATGGATTTATTCTGATCTGGATGTTAACAATTTTTATTTTTGTCGGCCTTGCAAGGTATCATTATGTACTGATTCCCTTTTTTGTAATTGGACTTGTAAATTTTATTATATACAGGAAAAATTTTTTCAGTAAAATATCATTACCATTAAAGGTTATAGGGTTAAGTTTCAGCTTCTTTCTCCTTTCAGTGTGGATCTCAGAATTATATCTTTTGATTACAAAATAGATAATTGAAAAAAATATTAATCATTACATATTACTGGCCGCCCAGCGGGGGTGCCGGGGTACAGAGGATTCTCAAAGCCGTAAAATATTTTCCGGAATTTGGCATACTGCCTTTCATTGTAACAGTGAATGAAGATAAAGCTTCTTATCCGGTTTTTGACAAAACTCTGATCAAGGATATTCCGGTACAAGCTAAAGTGTACAGAACAGAAACATTCGAACCATTCGATGCATATTCCAAATTATTAGGAAAAAAAAGTATTCCAACAGGTTTTTCAAATGAAAGCACACCCGGATTATTTCAAAAGTTATCAAGATTCATCAGAGGAAACTTTTTTATTCCGGACGCAAGGAGAGGCTGGTCTAAATTTGCGTATGAAGAGTCCGTAAAAATTATCGAAAGAGAAAAGATTGATACAGTTCTTGTTACAAGTCCTCCCCATTCAGCACAGCTTGCCGGACTTAAATTAAAAAAGAAATTTAATATAACGTGGATAGCAGACCTGAGAGATCCCTGGACAGATATCTATTTTTACGATGAGTTTAGACATCTTCCATTTGCTAAGAAGCTGGATAAGAAATATGAAAGAGTGGTTCTGGAAAATGCTGACAAGATCATTACAGTTGGAAAGAATCTAAAAGATCAGTTCTCAGAAAAATCAGTAAAGATAAAAAAGGAAAAGATATTTGTGATTCCGAACGGATTTGATGAGAATGATTTTATTACCGGTAATAAAATGACAGATCCATCACAGGAAGAATTTATTATTACTTACACAGGAACACTTGCAGAAAGTTATAATCCGCTGGTTTTTTTTACTGAGTTAAAAAAGTTAGTTGAGAAATTTCCCGGCAAAAACATTAAGCTGAGATTTGTAGGAAACCCCGCTCTGACAGTCATTAAGAAAGCAAGAGATCTTTCACTGAGTAAAAATATTGAATTGATCCCCACTGTAAGTCACGATAAATCGATCGGTTATCTTTTAAAAAGTACAATCCTCCTGCTTGTAATACCTGATACTAAAAACGACAAAGGAATTCTGACAGGAAAACTCTTTGAATATCTTGCAGCGAGAAAACCGATTATATGCATAGGCCCTGCGAATGGTGATGCTGCCTTTGTGATAAATGAATGCGAATCAGGAAAAACCTTTGAAAGAAATATGGGAAGTGAACTGAATATTTATCTTGAAGAAATGCTCAGAAGATGGAGTACTGAAAAGAATCTGGATATCAAAAATGAGCATTATCTGAAATATTCCAGATACTCACAAGCAAAGGAGATATCTAAGATAATTTTGTCAGGTTAAATTTACTGATGTCATATTATAGGAAAGGATTGGAGGGGAAAAAAAATTCGCTGCTTGATCTATTTGAAGTAATACCAGTCCGATATTAAATAATT
>JBDTWU010000217.1:0-8820 GCA_040006535.1 bacterium
AAATATTTCAATTCCCTTTTGCTGAACCTGTTTTAATACTATCTTCTCGTTTCTTGGCTTTGTCTGTAACACATACCATTTTTTCTCCTCCAAGCGTGCAATTATCTTTTTGAATTTGAACCCTTACAGTTATTTTCTGATTGACACAACCAGAATCCCGATTGAAACAAGAACTGCAGCTATGCTGAGAATAAAATTAATGTTCTCCCTTGCAAAGTATCTCGGCTCACCGGGGAAAATAAGAATATCCCCGGGCTCTAAATTTAAATTAATTTTATTTTTAAAATTCTGTCTTTCTCCTTGCGGCACGTCCCACAGTAAATCATTGTAATCCAGATTTATGAGCTTGTCTCTTGTTTTTAAACTGTCATTTGCCGGCCTGTATAATCGTATATCTTCTAATTTAGACTCGGTGACCGGGCCGCCGCTGTAAGAGATCAGATCCATTACTGTCGAGCCTTTTGGAATTAAATATTTCCCCGGATATCTTACAAACCCCCAGATATTTACTTCAATATTTACTTTATCTTTATCACCGTAATTGAAATATCCACCTTGCTGAGTGTTTAGTATATCATTGCCGACCTTTTGTCTGTCTATTTGGGATAACGATATTGAAGGTATACAAAGAATTGTCAGAATGAATATTTTGAATGACTTAACTATCAAATACTCTTTTCTTAGATTGAATTGCTAATTTTATCTTAGATCAATAATTGTTAATCCTTAACATAAAAAAAAATCAGTTTAAATTAAAGTCGGAACTCACATTATAATGTGAGTGATGTGAGCGATAAATAGTGCTCTTAATTTAAATCCAGCGAGTGAGGAAAAATAAGAAACTTTTAAACTGTTTCCATTGCTGCCCGTCAGGCGATAGCAATATTTAATAAGTTGAAATATTGATTAAAAGGATTTATCTTTAACAACGAAAAAATTATAATTTTTCAAATATAAACTAAATAATTAAAAAAATTATTTAGTTTTTTATTTTCACACTCTTTTCATTAATTAATGATTAATTAATAAGATTAACCCTTGTTAAGACTATGATTCTATAATACAACTTAATTAATAACTGAATCCTTTTTATATTTATTGTATTTATGAATAAACCAAGTCTCAACGGGGCAACCAAACTTTCCAAAAACGGCTTCACTGCAGATTCTAAGGATAATCTGAGGAATTATATCAGTATCCTCAGAGCAAACCTTCTGCCAATTGGTCTGATAACGCTGATTAGTATTATCATCACAATTATCTATGTCATGTATGCCAAAGATATTTATAAATCTACTGAAACTATTAAAATTAACAGGCCTCAGGGAAGCGTTTTAAGTTCTAATCTTATTCCTGAATTTCAGGACTTTATAACTGACAGGTATATTTCAAATGAGATCGAAGTATTGAGAAGCTATACTATCAGAGAAAGTGTTGCTGCCGATTTACTTGATTCATTTAAAGCCAGTCAGGATTATGAAAAATTTTATTATATATTTAATCATACCGGTGAAGATCAGACATCTTTGATCTCAGTTTCCGCGCTGGCAGATATTCTGTCTGTCATTGTGAAGATCGATCAGAAAAGAGGTTTGGATGTTGTTGATATAGTAGTAGAAAGTCCTGCCAGATATGAAGCTAAACTCGTGTCAAATTTATATTCCATGGTTTATCAGAATTTCAGCCTCGATCTGTCCCGGGAAGGACTGACAAATTTAACGCGGTATCTGAAAGAGGAAAAGGAAAATAAATTTAAGGAACTTACTAATGCCGAGAATGATATTGAGGTTTATCAGCGTAACGGCGGACTAATACTGCTGGATGCACAGGTAAAAAATGTTGTCGAAAACATTTCAATGCTTGAAGCTCAGAAGAATGCGGCAAGCATTGAATTATATTCAAGGGAAAAAGAATATCAGAGTTTAAGTAAAGAAATAGATAGAATAGATCCCACATTGGTTGATTATCTGAAAGGAAAAGTTGACGAGCTGTACCTGAATGAAGTTCAGAAAGATATTGCCGAACTGGAATCTAAAAGAGATATTGCCGCTTCAATTCCTACTGATGAAAAACTTAAGGAGAAAACCCTTAATGAATACAATAAAAAAATTGAGCCATTAAAGAAAACACTTGAGGAAAAATACAGGTCCATTCAGTCAGGATTATATTCAGGTACGCCCGATGAACGGAGATTACTTGCACAAAAACTTATCGAAGCAAATATCGGGGTTCAGTCTTATGGTACAAAAGTAAGCACTCTTTCAAAAATGCTTGCAAAGTATGAAGACCAGTTCTCAAAGCTGCCTGCCCAAAGTATAGAATTTGCAAAGCTTGAAAGAAATAAAAAGGCTACTGAAAAACTTTATCTGATTCTCGAAGAAAAATTTCAGGAAGCGAAGATCAATGAGAGAATTAAATTAGGGACAGTCCTTGTAATTGCACCCGGAGTTATTGCATCCAAACCTTCAAAGCCAAACAGGTTGCTGATAATTTTCATGGGTATACTTCTTGGACTGGCGTTGAGCATTGGATATGCCTTTACGAAAAATTATTTTGATCAAACAATAAAAAGTCCGGATGAAATCGAGAATAAAGGTATAAGCGTGCTTTCCTGGATCCCTGCTATGGATGAGTTAAAAGGGAATAGTCATCAGAATGAATTCATTGTTTATAATAAACCGATGTCACCGTCCACTGAAGCATTTAAAGCTTTAAGGACCAGAATTCAGTATGCCAAGCTTGAAGAAACGCCCATCAAAACAATCTTGCTGACCAGCTCAGTGCCCGGTGAAGGGAAAACTACCATATCTCTGAATCTTGCAGGAAGCCTTGCTCAAATGGATAAAAAAGTTTTATTGTTAGATTGTGACCTTAGAAAGCCAAGAATCCATAGTATATTTGAAATGAACAGGTATCCCGGATTAAGTGATTATTTATTTTCGAATGCTTCTCTTGATGATATTACAAAGAAAACCAAATTACAAAATTTAGATGTGATTACAAGCGGGACAATTCCTCCCAATCCTTCCGAGCTGCTGTCATCAAAACAAATGAAATTATTTATTGATAAGGTAAAAGGTTCTTATGATTTTATTATTATAGATTCTCCGCCTTATATTTCAGTTACTGACGCAGAAATTTTATTCCGGATTGCCGATGGGACCATACTCGTCCTTAGTGCAGGTAAAACTCCGGCAGATGCATTCTACAAAACGTGTGAAAAGCTGATGCATATTGACACTCATAATTTCCTTGGTGTTGTATTTAATAATTTCAGCGCAAAAAGTTCATATGGATATTACTATAATTATTACTATTATTATGCAAAGTCTGATGACAATTCTAAGAAGAACGGCTCTTCCTCATCGAAAAAGGTTAAACAGATTTAATATTATCATGATAAGAAATACTTATTTTCTCATATAACAAATACATACTAAACTTTAGAAGGGAATTATTTGAATTTAAGAAACAAAGTAATTGAAAATAAATTTACAGTGGGAATTATTGGCCTGGGTTATGTAGGCCTGCCTCTGGCTCTTGAGTTTGCACACAAGGGGATTAAAGTTATTGGTTTTGACCTGGACAATTTTAAGATTAATAAAATTTTAAAAGAGAAGAGCTCTTACATAAAGCATATACCTTCCGAAAAGATCAGGAGCGCAGTTGATAAAAAGACTTTGTATGCAACTACTGATTTTGAAAGACTTCCTGAAGCTGATGCAATTATTATCTGCGTGCCAACTCCTTTAAATGTAAACCGGGAACCTGATATGAGCTATGTAATAAATACCGCGGAAACCATCGGCAGGTATTTGCGGAAAGGGCAATTTATTTCCCTGGAAAGTACAACGTATCCCGGCACGACAGATGAAATCCTGCTTAAAATTTTTGAAGACAAAGGATTTAAAGTCGGTAAAGATTTTTATCTTTGCTTTTCCCCGGAACGTGAAGATCCTAATAATGAAAAATATTCTACTGCAACCATCCCCAAAGTAATAGGAGGTGTCACAAAAGAATGTATCGATATAGGTAAGCTTATATATGAAAAAGTTATCATAAAAGTTGTTCCGGTATCTTCTACAAAAGCCGCAGAGTCAACAAAGCTTCTCGAAAATATTTTCCGTTCAATTAATATTGCACTGGTTAATGAGCTTAAGATGGTATTTGACAGGATGGGAATTGACGTATGGGAAGTAATAGAAGCTGCATCTACCAAGCCGTTTGGATACACACCATTTTATCCCGGACCGGGATTGGGCGGACATTGCATTCCGATCGATCCTTTTTATCTTACATGGAAGGCAAGAGAATATGAAATTTCCACAAAATTCATTGAGCTGGCCGGAGAAATTAATACTGCAATGCCGGAGTATGTTGTAAGCAAAGTATCACATGCGCTTAATGAAAATAAAAAGTGTCTGAACGGTTCAAAAATACTGCTTCTGGGATTATCCTATAAAAAAGATATAGACGACCTTCGTGAATCTCCGTCACTGAAACTGATTGAGCTGCTTCAGGATGAAGGAGCTGTAGTAGATTACAGCGATGATTATGTCACTATGATCCCTAAGCTGCGGAAATATGAGTTCAATAAAAAATCTATGCCGATAACAAAAAAAAATATTGCAAAGTATGACCTTGTACTGCTGTCTACGGACCATACATATTACGATTATAAATTAATTTTTGAAAATGCAAAAATAATAGTCGATACCCGGAATGCGTTCAAAAATTTCAAAGGTAAAAAATTATACAAGGCATAACTTTAATGAGTGATTTTAAAATAGCTGTGATCGGATGCGGTAACTGGGGGATGAACCATGTTAAGACTGCCTTTAAATTATTCGGGGAAAATCTGAAATATTGCTCTGACAGCTTTGAAGAGAGCGAGAAAAAGGTAAAAAAAATTTCAGATAATATTATTTTCACTACCGGAATTGATGAAATCAAAAATGACAAAAGTGTAAATGCAGTGATCGTTTCAACGCCTGCAGAGACACATTTTGAAATAACTAAGTCGCTTTTGCTTGCCGGCAAAAATGTTCTTGTCGAAAAACCGATTACATTAAATTCCGATGAAGCTAAGATTATAGATAAGATTGCAAATGAAAGAGGATTGATATTAATGGTAGGACATCTTCTTTTATTTCATCCTGCAATATTGAAGATAAAAGAATTTCTTATTAAAGGTAAATTAGGAAAGCTTCAGTACATTTACAGCAACCGTCTGAATCTCGGGACGATACGCAACGAAGAAAATATTTTATGGAGCTTTGCGCCTCATGATATTTCAGTAATTCAGTTTTTAATAGAAGATGTTCCCGAAGAAGTGACAGCAACAGGTGCGATCTTCGTTCAGGATAATATACAGGACACCACTCTTACTTATTTGAAGTTCAAAAATAATATTCATGCGCATATTTTTGTGAGCTGGCTTCATCCGTTTAAAGAACAGAGGCTGGTTGTCATTGGAGACGAATCCATGATGGTCTTTGAGGATACGCTTTCTGAAAATAAGCTGAAACTTTACAAGAAAGGATTTGAAATGATAAACGGAATTCCTGTAAAGAGAGATTCTGATTTTGAAAATGTTGAATTCGATAAGACCTCTCCGCTGGAAGCAGAGCAAAAACATTTTATTGAATGCATTATCAAAGGTGAAACTCCCCGTACAGACGGGAAGAATGCAATTGAAGTTCTTGAAACATTAGAAAGAGCACAAAGCGAACTAGTTAAAGTTTAAATTTATAAATGCCGGATTACAAAATTCATCCAACAGCTATTGTAGATGACAATGTCGAAATAGGCAAAGGCACATCTGTATGGCATTTTTCACATATCCAGCCCGGAGCAAAGATCGGCGAGAAATGTACGCTGGGACAAAATGTAAATGTTGCTAACAACGTGTCCATAGGTAACTATTGTAAAATTCAAAATAATGTATCGGTCTATGAAGGCGTAACGCTTGAGGATTATGTTTTCTGCGGACCTTCAATGGTCTTCACAAATATCATTCTTCCAAAATGCAAATATCCTCAGAGAGGTGCTGAGTTCTACACAAATACATTAGTAAAAGAAGGAGCATCTATCGGAGCAAATGCAACAATTGTTTGCGGTACCACACTGGGAAAACATTGTCTGATTGGCGCAGGAACTGTAGTAACTAAAGACGTTCCGGATTATGCACTTGTAGTTGGAAATCCCGGAAAGGTCATTGGATGGGTAAGCGAAGCAGGAATTCGACTTGAGTTTGACAAAGATGGAAAAGCTTTTTGTGAAAAATCAAATAAGAAATATAAGTTTAAAGACAATGCTGTTACAGAAGTTGGGTAATGTGTTTAAATGTGTAAATTTCTGTAAGAGCTTAGACTTACGTTTGACGTCTGATGTCTGACGGCTGACATATTAATAAGTTTTTTCTAAAATAAATTTTAATTTGAAAGTAAATATTTTTAAAAGATGAAATTAGCAATTGTTGGAACCGGCTATGTCGGGCTGGTAACGGGAACATGTCTTGCAGACACAGGTAATAATGTAATGTGTGTCGATATTGATAAGGAAAAAGTCAAGAAGCTGAAAAATAATATCATGCCGATTTTTGAACCGGATCTTGACACTATTTTTGAACGAAATGTCGGGCAGGGCAGACTGAAGTTTACAACTAACCTTGCAGAAGCGGCTGATGTGGCTGATATAATATTTCTTGCACTTCCTACTCCACCGGGTGAAGATGGATCAGCAGATCTTTCTTACATACTTGGAGTTGCGGAAGATCTTGGAAAAATTATAAAGAGTTATAAAGTCATAGTAAATAAAAGTACAGTACCTGTAGGCACTGCAGAAAAAGTGCGGGCAGTAATTTCAAAGAATTCTAAAACAGAGTTTGACGTTGTTTCAAATCCGGAATTTCTAAGAGAAGGTCTGGCTGTGGATGATTTTATGAGACCGGACAGAATTGTGATAGGAACAAATTCTGATAGAGCAAGAAAAATTCTGGAAGAACTTTTTGCTCCGTTTGTAAGACAGGGAAATCCAATAGTTTTTATGGATGAGCGTTCTTCCGAGCTGACAAAGTATGCATCAAATTCTTATCTCGCTACACGGATAACTTTTATGAATGAGATCGCAAATATATGCGAGACCATCGGAGCCAATGTTGATCTTGTGCGGATCGGGATGGGCAGCGATACAC
Source organism: bacterium (assembly GCA_040006535.1). GTDB lineage: Bacteria > Bacteroidota > Ignavibacteria > Tepidaquicellales > Tepidaquicellaceae > JAGPCH01. The sequence continues at coordinate 7,196 of JBDTWU010000217.1, forward strand.
GAATTGGCAAAAGATTTTTGTTCCCGGGAATTGGTTACGGAGGCAGCTGCTTTCCGAAAGATGTCAGCGCCCTGCATCAGTCTTCCAAAGAATACGGATATAATTTTGAAATTCTGGATTCGGTAATGAAAGTAAATGAAACCCAGAAGACAATTATAATTCCTAAGATCAAAAACTTTTTTAAGAATGATCTCAGAGGAAAAAAAATTGCAGTATGGGGATTAGCTTTCAAACCGGATACAGACGATATCAGAGAAGCTCCTTCACTGTATATAATCAAAAAACTTCTGGAGGAAGGAGTGATCATTTCCGCATATGATCCCGAAGCTATGGAAAATGTAAAGAAAATTATTGGTGATAAAATTGAATATGTTAAGGATCATTATGAAGCATTAAAAAACGCTGATGCTTTGGTAATTGCAACAGAATGGTCGGTATTCAGAACACCGGACTTTGAAAAAGTAGCATCTAAAATGAAAGCAAAAGTAATTTTTGATGGAAGAAACCTGTACGACCTGAAGCATATGGAAGATCTCGGATTTTATTACAGCAGTATCGGAAGAAAATTGATTAACAGTCCGGATTAGATCTCCGGAAAAATTTTTAAAATTAATTTAAATTATTTCACACACATGAAAGTCCCGTTACTGGATCTTAAGGCACAATACAAAACCATAAAAAACGATATTGATGCAGCACTGATAAGGGTTGCAGAATCACAAAATCTTATTTTAGGAAGCGAAGTAGAGAGACTTGAAAAGAGTCTTTGTGATTATCTTGACTGCATGTATGCTGTTGGTGTTTCTTCCGGGACAGATGCTCTTCTGGTTGCACTGATGGCGATAGATCTGAAGCCGGGCGATGAGGTGATCATTCCTACATATTCTTTTTTTGCTACTGCAGGAGTTGTAAGCAGATTAAACGCAATACCTGTTTTTATAGACAGTGATCCTTTAACATTTAATCTCGATCCTGAAAAATTAAGATCACTTATCACAAAAAAAACAAAAGCGATAATTCCTGTTCATTTGTATGGACAAAGCTGTGAAATGGATTCGATCATGGAAATTGCAAATGAGTACGGTCTTAAAGTCATAGAGGATGCGGCTCAATCAATTGGCACTCAGTATAAGGATGGAAAAAAAGCAGGTAACTTCGGTCATATCGGATGCTTTTCTTTTTACCCCAGCAAAAATCTAGGATGCTTTGGTGATGGCGGACTTGTAACTACAAATAATGAAGGGCTTTATGAAAAATTAAAAATCTTAAGAGTGCACGGTGGAAAGCCGAAATATCATCATAAGTTGATCGGTGGAAATTTCCGGATAGATGCCATACAGGCTGCAGTATTGAATGTGAAGCTGCCTCATCTGGATTCATGGACTAAAAAAAGGCAGGAAAATGCTGAAGTTTATACAAAATTATTTACTGAGCATGGTCTGGCTGAAGCTGAAGGTAAGCTGGAGTATAATAAAGAGAATAAGGTTCTGCTTCCGGAGCCGGTCTATAAAAAGTACAATCTTAAATATTATCACATTTATAATCAATACGTTATCCGGGTTGAGAAAAGAGATGAACTTAAAAAATTTTTAACAGAGAATGAAATCGGAACTGAGATTTATTAT
>JBDTWU010000218.1:0-3353 GCA_040006535.1 bacterium
TAATCAGTACGGAAATTGTTTCAAACAGTAACTCACCTGAATTAATATTCAAAAAAGCAAAAATTTTATAAAATGAAACTAGGCAAACAATATACAAGCAGAGAAAATCAGTCCACAGATATTTATTTAAAGGAGATCAGCAAGACAACTCCTTTGACAGTCGGACAGGAAATCGAATGTGCAAAGAAGATCAAGAAAGGTGATAAGAGAGCTTTGGATCTGCTGGTAAAAGCAAATCTGAGGTTCGTGGTTAGTGTAGCTAAACAATATCAGAATCAGGGTCTTTCACTGAATGACCTTATTAATGAAGGTAATTTAGGATTAATAAAAGCTGCGAAAAAATTTGACGAGACACGAGGATTTAAATTTATTTCATATGCGGTATGGTGGATCAGACAATCCATTTTACAGGCTCTGGCAGAACAGTCAAGAGTAGTTCGTTTACCTTTGAATATTGTACAGCAAAAAAGTAAAATTGCCAAGACCATCAGTGAACTTGAGCAGAAGAACGAAAGAGTACCCAATGTACTTGAAATAGCAGAGAAGCTTGATATGAGCGTATATGAAGTTCAGGAAACACTGAAAAACTCAGGCGGACACGTTTCTATGGATGCGCCAAGCATACACGGTGAAGATACGAAGCTAATTGATATCATGCCTGATAAGCAAGAGAAAATGCCGGATGTGGCTTTGCTTAAAGATTCTTTAAGAATTGAGATTGACAGAGCGCTCGATACTCTTTCACAAAGGGAGAAGGAAGTCGTGAAGCTTTATTACGGACTTGAGAAAGAAAACCCTCTGACTCTTGAAGAGATCGGTGACAAGTATAAGCTTACAAGGGAAAGAGTAAGACAGATAAAGGAAAAAGCAATCAGAAGATTAAGACAGGCATCTAGAAGTAAAGCATTAAAAGCTTACCTCGGTCAATAAAATTATATTTAAAAATAAATTACCCTGCTTTAGCAATGAAGCAGGGTTTTTTATTTTATAAATTTTTTTAAAGTTGCCTGATCTATTACATGTCCCTGGTCAAATGTTATTTCTTTATGCTTAATCTTTTTTTCTTTTAACAGTTCAATGCTTTTACGGTATGTATCCTGTCCGATCACATCATCTTGTTTACCATAGATAAAATACATTTGCGCAAGAAACAATTTTTCTTTCAATGTAATGAAGTCTGCGTCTTTTGGAAAATCTGATGAGCAGAGTATAAGATTATCAATGTGATTTTTAGTATGGCAAAACCATCTTACTGCAGTATGAACCCCCTGTGAAAATCCGATAATATTTATTTTAGCTTCTGAGATGTTTTTAAATTTATTCTTCAATTCAATAAACAATAAATCGAGATATATCAGATAATCTTTTATTTCATTCGCACGATCTTCTTTTGTCATCCATGAAGCGCCGATCTTATAACGGAAATAAAATTTTGATAAGCCTTCGGGTGCAGCTATGAGAGCTTTTTTACCGGCTAAGAATTCAAATTCTTTTATAAAATCCGCTGCAAGCTGTGCATAGCCGTGAATCACGATATAAAGAGATTTAATATCAGATGATTCTGAACCAATAACATAATACCTTGCCGTTTTAAGGATCTGGATATTCTCTTCAACTATCTTCATAAAGTGATCATCTTTAAAATTATGTTAAGGTTTCTCTGAGCTCTCATATCGTGTCCGGCAATTTAAGCGAAGAGTGTCAGTGTTCCATTTTATTTTAATTATATTAAGAATGATTAATATCAAATTTCTCTATTTGTAACTATAGTTATGAACAGACTTAACTGATCTGCCTGAAGGATCATTCGCATTTTGAAAAGAAGCATCCCATGCTAATGCTTCAGGAGTTGAGCATGCAACTGATTTTACGGAAGGCACGCAGAGTGCCGCAGAATCGGAAGGAAATAGTTCACTGAAAATTGATCTGTAACGATATTCCTCTTTTGTCATCGGGGGATTTATAGGAAAACGGAATTTTGAATTTTTGATCTGTTCATCACTAACCTCTTCTTCGGCAACTTTTTTTAACGTATCGATCCAGCTGTAGCCAACTCCATCGGAAAATTGTTCTTTCTGTCTCCATAAGATTTTTTCCGGTAAATATTCTTCAAACGCTTTGCGAAGAATCCATTTCTCAATTTTATCTTTACCTGCCATTTTATCTTTTGGATTTAATCTCATAGCAACATCAAGAAATTCTTTATCCAAAAACGGAACCCGCCCTTCAATCCCCCATGCAGCAAGGGATTTATTTGCGCGAAGGCAATCATAAAGATGAAGCTTCCCGAGCTTGCGGATTGTTTCTTCGTGAAATGAATTCGCATCAGGAGCTTTATGGAAATATAAATATCCGCCAAAAATTTCATCAGCCCCTTCTCCGGATAAAACCATTTTTATACCCATTGATTTTATTACTCTTGCCAGCAGATACATCGGAGTTGATGCACGGATTGTCGTAACATCATAAGTTTCAAGATGATAAATCACATCATGAATAGCATCCAATCCTTCCTGCAAAGTAAAGTTGATCTCGTGATGAACCGAACCGATGTGATCGGCTACCTGCTGTGCTGCGGCGAGATCCGGAGAACCGGTAAGTCCTATAGCAAATGAATGAAGCTGCGGATACCATGCCTGCTGCTTATCATCGGATTCAATTCTTTTGGCTGAAAACTTTTTTACAATAGCAGAAATTATTGATGAATCAAGACCTCCCGAAAGCAGAACTCCGTATGGAACGTCTGACATCAGCTGGCGGTGAACAGCCTGTTCGAGTGCATCATGCAGAATAGAAATATCCGATGAATTGTTTTTTACATTTTCATAATCAGTCCAGTCTCGTTTATACCATCTCTTAAGCTCTTGTCCTTCTTTGCTGTACAGGTAATGTCCCGGAAGAAATTCCTGAATTTTATTGCAGACACCTTCGAGAGCTTTTAATTCAGACGCCACATAAAAATTTCCTGACTTATCCCATCCCATATACAAAGGCATGACACCAATATGATCACGCGCAATAAAGTAAGAGTCATTTTCCTTGTCATACAATGCAAATGCAAAAATACCGTTCAGATCTTCTAAGAATTCTATGCCCTTTTTTTTATATAAAGCTAATATCACTTCACAATCGGATTCAGTTAAAAACCTGTAATCACTTACTTGCTTTCTTAATTCTTTATGATTATAAATTTCACCGTTTGCTGCGAGGATCAGGTTATTGTCTTCATTGTACAAAGGTTGTTTTCCCGATTTCGGATCCACAATGGCAAGACGTTCGTGAGCAAAGATTACTTTGTCATCACAATAAACCCCTGACCAGTCAGGACCTCTATGCCTGATCTTTTTAGACAT
>JBDTWU010000219.1:0-4241 GCA_040006535.1 bacterium
TTTGCAGAAGCAATAAGCATTTCAAGAAAATCGGATTCGATTAATGGAAGCACCGCCTGCGTTTCCGGATCACCAAATCTGCAATTAAATTCAATCACATACGGATCATCATGTGTAATAATCAGCCCGCAGTATAAACAGCCTTTAAATTCCCTTCCTTCGTCTTTCAGTGCTCTTAAGACGGGTTCAATAATTTTCTTGTTGATTTTATTTTCTAACTCTTGATTCTGAAATTTTCTCACCGGCGCAATTGCTCCCATACCTCCTGTGTTCTTCCCATTGTCTCCGTCAAGAATTTTTTTATGATCCTGTGAATAAGGCAGCACTATATAATCAGTCCCATCAGTGATCACAAACACCGATATCTCTTCACCCTCAAGATATTCTTCGATGATAAAATCCGATCCTGCACCATCAAATGAACTGCCATTACTGAATTCTTTTACAGTGTCCAGGGATTCTTTCAAACTCCAGGCAATCACTACACCCTTACCTCCTGCCAGTCCGTCTGCTTTGATCACAACAGGATAAGTGCATAGCTTCAAAAAATTGCATGCTTCTTCTAGATTTATTATGGAAAAGTTTTTATATTTGGCAGTAGGAATGTCATTCTCTACCATCAGTCTTTTTGAGAATATCTTGCTCGATTCTATTTCAGCTGCTTCCATGGTGGGCCCGAATATTTTTAAACCTTTCAGGCTGAACTTGTTCACAATACCTAATGACAGCGGAACTTCCGGTCCGACAATTGTAAAATCAATATTCTCCTTCAAGGCATAATCAACCAATAAATCAATCTCTGTTGCCTTAATATTAATTGTCTCAGCGAATTCCTCTATTCCCGGATTTCCGATTGTGTTTATCAATAAACTGTTTGTATCCATGAATGATCTCGAAGAACATATCTTCCATGCAATTGCGTTCTCTCTGCCGCCGTTACCAACTAATAATATCTTCAAATTATAATAAAGGCAGATGATTTTTAAATGTCTTAAAAATATTACTCGATATCAACAAGCAAATTAAATTCCTTTGCCAGCTCATATGTCTGCGATTTTCTGTCATACTGTTCAACAACTTCCTCATTTGCCACAGGAAGAGCATTATTCTTATAAAGATTATAATATTCATAAAAAGCCTTCATAAGCTCATCCGGATCTTCGTCTACAAATTTTACGGCATTATATTTTTCAAGCATCTTCTTTGTTACACCTTCGGGAATGCAGGCTATAATATTTTTCCTGCTGCCTATATATTCACCGACCTTGCCCGGCATTGCCGCATCGTCATTATCGCCGCGGCTTATCATTAAAAATAAAACCTCTGAAGCCATTAAATATTTCAAACATTCTAAATGATTGATATAGCCAAGTATCTTTATTGAATTTTCCAGTTCATAATTTTTAATCAACGCCTGATTATCTTTTGATATAATTCCTATGAAGCAAAACTCAACCTCGTTTTTTAATTCAGGATACTTAATGAAAAATTTATGAATCGCCTCGAGATAAAATTTTGGATTTCTCGTATAAAAACTTCCTGAATAAGTTATCCGCATTTTATTAGTCTCGGGAAGCTCGGAGGCTTTTACTTTTTCAAAGTCTTCAGCATCATAACCATGCGGAATAATTTTTACCTCGTTATAATCTATGTTCCCGTAACGGGATATTATCAGCTCTTTCACTCTGCGGTTTGTGGTTATAATTTTATTTGCATCTTTAAGCACGCTCTTTTCAAGTCGCATATTAGACATTTTATGAAAGGGAGTTGGATAAAAATTCAGAACAGGGCTGTCAACCCATGCATCCCGGTAATCAATTACCAGCGGCACTTTGTATTTCTTCTTAATTTCCTGCCCTATGAGAAAATCCGTATAAGGCGGAGCTGTAGCAAATATCACATTGAAGCCCCCGTACTTTTCCCAGATCTCGTCGGCTTTCTTCAATGCTTTCTTCTTCCACACAATTTTATTGTCGGGAATGAATACAAACTGTCCTGTCCTGCTACGCAGCTTGCGCAGCTTTTCATTCGGTGTCTTGATAATTATTTTGCTTACGTCATTTATCTCTTCACCCGTCCTCTCGATCTTAATCCCGCTTTCGATTGCTTCCTTTAAAAGACTTTCATCAACTGCAAAATATTTTTTAGGGCTGTCTGTTAAAATCACGGGTTCCCAGTCGTATTGCTTTAAGTACTTGGCAAACTTTAGTGTACGCTGAACACCTCCCATTCCCATTGGAGGAAAATAATATGAAATAATTAAAACTTTGTTCAAATTTTTATTTAAATTATAATTAAATCTTTTGATGACCTGTTTAATATATCACAGCCATCTTCTTTTACCACAACATCATCCTCAATTCTGACGCCACCCATACCTTCAATATAAATTCCGGGCTCAATTGTTATAATATTATTTACCTCGAGTACATAATCAGATCTTTCATTCATAGCAGGCTTCTCGTGAATATCATAACCCAGCCCGTGACCCAACCCGTGACCGAAATTATTTCCATATCCTTCTTTTTTTATATAATCTCTTGCATAAGCATCCAGATTTTTTCCGGTTATACCTGCTTTTACCTTATCCAGAGCTATTTGCTGTGCTTCTTTTACAATGCTGTAAATTTTTTTACATTCATCTGAAACATCTCCGATCGCTATCGTTCTTGACATATCGGACTTCATTCCTTCCACATCACATCCGAAATCCAGCTGGAGCAATTCATTCTTCTGAATTTGCTTGTCGGTCGGTCTAGCATGTGGAAAAGCACTTCTCTCTCCTGATGCCACTATAGGCTCAAAGGAATCACAATCTGCACCGAACATTTTTTGCAAATAAGATATGTGAGCCGAAACTTCTCTCTCAGTCATTCCGGGTTTGATAATTTTCAGAAGCTCTGTAAATGTCTTATCTGTTATCTCTACTGCCTTTTTTGTTTTTTTAATTTCTTCTTCATTTTTCCTGCTTACAATCTTTTCAATCATGCTGTCTACGGGAACGAATTCTATTTCCTTAAATTCATTTCTTAAATTTTCAACTTCAGCATAGTTCATAAAATTTGATTCAAATCCTATTCTTTTAATTGAATCTTTCTCATTGATGTCTTTAAGAAATAGCATAGAATTCTGAATATAAATAATTATTTCAAAATCAGAATAAACTTCATTTGATGACTGACTCTTATACCGGAAATCGGATACGAAATAATTCTTTTCTTTCAACAAAAGGATGCTGGCCGCGCTTCCGGAAAAACCTGATATATACCTTATATTGGGTAGATGTTTTATCAGGAATGAATCTATTTTTAAATTATTGAATTCAGACTTTATTTCCTCTAAGCGGTTCATAACTTCTTGTTTGAATTAAATTCATAATAACTTGAAAAATACCTATTACACCGAGTAATTTCAATCCCCGTATAATAAACTTTGTGAACATTTTTCCATAGCTCTCCAAAACGTTTTGAGTTTTAGAAAATTAGTTTTAATTATAGCAAAAGTAAATTAAAATAATATTTCTAAAAACAACCCGCCTGTGAAATAATCTTGGTTCTTTCTGATGCCTGTCCCGCATCAGCGGGAATCGTTCAAGAGAAAGATCGTTAATCAAAGTTCATTGTAAATTTTAAAATTCTTTTTAGACAAGGTTGAAAATTTTTTATTCCATGTCCAGAAATCAATCGGTCTTAGGATCCCAGATTTTCCTAGGTTCTTAAGGAAACGAAATATGATATTAAATATGAAATATTTATAATAGAAATCATATATTAAATATTAAATTGAATTACTCCAATGGTTAATTTAATTTGCAAATATGAAATTACTAATTGGATATTTAAAAAATTTCAGAGGACTGGTCATTCTTGCTCTTGCATTAGCGGCAGTTAACCAGATCTTCTCTCTTCTCGACCCTGCTATCTTCAGACATGTTATCGATGACTATGCAACACGATTCAAAGAATATACTACTGCTGAATTTTTTAAGGGCGTCGGATTTCTTCTTACACTTGCTGTGGGTGCCGCGCTCATTTCGCGGATAGCAAAAAATTTTCAGGACTATTACATAAATGTTATCACACAGCGCCTCGGCGCTAAAATTTATTCTGACGGCATCAATCACTCATTAAAACTTCCCTATTCTGTGTTTGAAGATCAGCGCAGCGGACAGACCCTTGGCATTCTGCAAAAAGTCAGAACTGACTCCGAAAAATTAATCTCAGCCGGGGTAAATATTTTGT
>JBDTWU010000220.1:0-5573 GCA_040006535.1 bacterium
AGTGAGAAGAAAATCAGGTGCAAAATTGTAAATTATAAAGTTATAATGCATCTCACTGAATAACATCGATAAATAATTTAGTATTGTTTTCCCCAAAGAATTGATTTAGTTTTTCACTATCCAATATTGCTCAATAGTTTTAAATTTTTAAAAAAATTTTTATAAAATTTTAACAACTAAACCTTTTAAGGAGGGCATATGAAAAAATTAATATTTACCATTTTTCTATCCATCACTTTTATTCACCTCATGTACGCAGAAGACGGTCCGAATGTATGGAGCATTTCGCTCAATAATGCGGGACAGATCTGGACGATCGCAATTAATCCTGTCAGTCAGCAGACGATGTATGCCGGCAGCAATACAACCGGCGTCTGGAAAACTACTAATGCGGGATTGAACTGGGCACAGGCAAATACCGGACTTACAAATTTAACTGTGCAGACAATGGCTATCAGTAATTCGAATCCACAGGTGCTTTATTGCGGTACGAGTCAAACCGGCAGCGGCGCTGGAATTTATAAATCCACCGACGCAGGGACATCCTGGACACAAATAAATAATGGAATCACCGAAACATCTTTAGGTGTGCAGTCAATTGCAGTTGACAGAAGTAATCCTGATATAGCTTATGCTGCTATCTTTGACGGAGTAATTGACGCTCAGCAGGGAGTTTATAAAACTACAAATGGAGGAACGCAATGGAATGTTGCCAATACAGGATTTGGTACGGTGAAAAATGTTTTAACACTGATAATAAATCCTCTTAACAATAATGTTCTGTATTGCGGTACTTCTTTTGGTGTTACATCACAGATGGGACCGCCTCATATATATAAAAGTGTCAACGGAGCTTCAAGCTGGGTAGATGTGAGCACAGGAATTCCTAATCTTCCGACAGATAATAAACCCGTACGCTGCCTTAGCATCGGCACTAACGCATCGGATACAAATTTGCTTTTAGCAGGAATATTTTTAAACACAGATTCACTTAGCGGAATGTATGTCACAACAAATGGGGGCGGACAGTGGGTGAGAAGACATAACGGGCTTCCTAATGCAGTCGGAACACTGACAAGGAGCTGCCTTATCAGACCGGGAAGCAATATGGAATTTTTTGCAGGGATCGGTAATGCTACTAATTCAAATATTGGAATATTCAGGACTACAAATGCCGGTCTCTCGTGGTCATCATTTAGCGGAGGAACCATGGACAATACGATAACAATCCGTGCTTTAAATTTTAAAACATTCAATCAAACTTTATATGCGGGATGTGCTCATCCGACTCTTGCGACAGGACAAGGGGTGATGGAATATACTTTTACCGGCACAGGAATTGGAAATCAAAATGGAAATACACCGGAGCAATTTTCATTAAAGCAAAACTATCCTAATCCGTTTAATCCCCGGACTATTATCGGCTATGAGCTATCACACAGCAGCAACGTTTCATTAAGAGTATATGATGCATTAGGAAAAGAAATATCTACCCTTGTAGATCTGAAACAAAATGCCGGTATATATGAAGTAGTTTTTGACGGATCGAAATTATCAAGCGGAGTTTATTTTTACAGGCTTTCAGCAGACGGAGTGGTTTTAGGTAAATCAATGACGATATTAAAGTAACTCTTTAAGTTGAAAAAATGAGAAGAGAGTTGAAAATAAAAAGGTAGCTTATAAATTGTGCGGAGTTAATACATTTAATTTCAAAGTATTAACTCCCTCTTTTAACAGAGCTCAGATTTATTCTATTCAAAATTTTTTTGATCTCACATTAATTTGCAATAATTATACTCTTGAGAATAATTAAAAAGATTGTCTGTTTAACGATCGCATCACTTTTATTTCTTCATACAAACTATGTATTATTTTATTATTCATTGTATGAGATCAATACGCCCGGTCTGACGGAGAGCTGCTGTGAAAAAAAAGTTGATAATTGTAATGCCCGCTGTTACCTTGATAAGAAAATAAATGAGAATAATAATGATAAGGATTCAAAAGGAACAGCAGCAGAAATGAAATTGAAGATATCCGAATACATTATAAAAGAATATCAGCCGGTTTTATTTACAGAAAAAAATACGGAATACATCTTATCAAATTATATTCTTCAGGAAAAAGATTTTTACTCCAGGATAGAACATCCTCCAAAGTCATAACTTTTCTCCAATCCATTTAACTCAAATTTTTTTGATGTTCGGCGTACACATTTTTGCGGACTCCTTTCATAAAAATTTAAATACAATAAATGTAAATCATGAAAGAGATACATTTATATCAATATAATATTCCGATTCTTATAGGGACAACAATCAGAAATTGATTCCGCGGATGGATTTGGGTTCACCGAAACTCATTTATTACAACAGATTTTTTGATATAACCAATTAACTTATCATGAAAAAATTATTTTTAATATTAATATTGCTTGCATTTTTTATATCTGAAGTTAATGCAGCAAATTTTCCGAAGCATGCCCTCTTAAAAAAACCGTTGAAGCTTTCGGACATCAACAACATTTCAGATACTCAATGCGATCTTTGCGGATGTTACATGGGACTTGATCCTAACTTTGCAAAAAATCAGGCAGGCATAAGAGTAAGCTCAATAAAATTTTTTACCGAAGGACATATTGAAACTTCCCGGACTGAAATTGACCAACCCGGGGAAAGTAACTCAAACTCAACGGAAATTTATAACGACCTGGAATTTTATGTGCGGTATTATTTTACTCCTAAGTTTAGAGTTCTGTTCAGCATTCCCTTCGGTTCAAATGAGATAGAGGGTAAAAAGCTTAATGGACTTGGCGATGCAAAGTTGCTGGCACAGTATCAGGTTTACAATTCATCGATTACAGCCAGGACAAATTTCTGGCAGAGGTTATTTCTCGGAGCCGGCTTTAATCTTCCCACAGGAGAATACAATAAACAGCTTACCTTCGGAGTAGTCGAGCCGCATTTTCAGCCGGGTACAGGAAGCTTTGATGTTATATTAACTGTTTTGCATCTTGCAAAGCTTGAAAAGACGCGCCTCGGCTGGAGGAATGATATTATTTATACCATCAATGGTAAAAATAAAAACCAGTACAGCTTTGGCAACAGGTTTAACTGGACTTCGACTTTATTTTACGAAGTTCCCGCATCATCCCTAACATTCCTGCCTCATACGGGAGTTTATTTCGAATCTGCTAAACAGGATAAGCTTAGCGGGCAGCCTGAAGAATCAACAGGTGGAGATATATTATTCGCGACCGGAGGACTTGATATTTATTACACTGATTTCTCTCTGGATTTTAATTACCAATTACCCTTAAGTGAAAAATTTATTGGAGAGCAGCCACAGAATAAATATAGATTTTATATTGGGATGGGCTATTCATTTTAAGAGACCATCCATAGTTTAGTTTACATTTTAAAGTAAAGCAGCTTTAAGGCTGCTTTACTTTTTTCAGTCATCTGCAAAAATTCTATTGAGATTGGCAATCCGGTTACTGTAACTAAAAAGACGAAACTTCTCTTATCTATTATAGTGAAAAATAGGCGTTTACTTCGTTGTTGCTTTACTAATTTCATTGCTAATCACACGCTTAATTTTTATTTTTGTTTAAAAATATACTGAATGGCAAAAGGCTTTAATGTATTATTCGTAACAAGCGAAGTATTCCCTTACTCTAAAACCGGCGGCTTAGCAGATATTTCAAACTCCCTCCCTCAGGCGTTAAATTCTTTAGGAAATGATGTTAGAATTATAAGTCCTAAATACGGTCAGCTTGACGAAAGGCGATTGCAGATCCACGAGATCAAACGTCTAAAGGAGCTTAAGATCAATGTGAACGGAAAAGATGTTAAGTTCAGCATAAAATCTTCATTTATACATGGAAAGAATACCAAAGCTCAAATGTATCTTTTGGAGAGTCAGGATTTTTTTAAGAATAAGGGCATCTATCAAAATCCCATAACAAAAAAAGATTTTCCTAATAATGATGAAAGATATTTGTTTTTTGCCAGAGCTGTTATAGAAATTCTTGAAATATTACAGTGGAAGCCGGACGTTATACATTGCAATGACTGGCAGACAGGCTTGATACCTGCTTTGCTTAAGACAGTTTACAAAAGCAATCCTTATCTTAACGATATCAAAACGGTTTTCACGATTCATAATCTTGCATATCAGGGAAATTTCCCAAAAACAACTTTTGCTAAAACCGGTATGCCCGATCAGGTAATGACTGAAAAAGGTGGTTTGCATTACGGGCAGTTCAGCTATCTGAAGACTGCACTTAATTATGCTGATAAAATATCTACAGTCAGTCAGAGATATTCCGAAGAGATAAGAACTAGCAAAGAATTCGGATGCGGGCTGGAGGGCGTATTGAATGCCAGGAAGAAAGATATTGTTGGTATTCTTAACGGGATCGACTATTCAATCTGGAACCCGGTTGTAGATAAGCTCATTCCTTACAGATATACGCACCAGGAAATTCCTTTGAAGTATGAAAACAAAAGAGAGCTTCTCGAAAAATATAAAATTGAATTCAATGAAGACACGCCGCTCATTGGCGTGATAAGCAGATTAGTTGATCAGAAAGGATTTGATCTGATAGAAAAGATTATGCCCGATCTTATGAAGCTTGACATACAGATGATAATTCTCGGGATAGGAGAAGAAAAGTATCATAAATTTCTAAAGATTGCTCAGAAAAAATATAAGAGCAAGCTTGCTGTTCACTTAGGGTTTGATGAAACACTCGCCCATCAGATTGAAGCTGCTGCAGATATGTATCTTATGCCTTCAAAATATGAGCCGTGCGGACTGAATCAGATGTACAGCTTAAAGTATGGTACGGTGCCTGTCGTTAGAAACACAGGAGGATTAGCGGATACTATTATTGATTACCGAAAGCCACAGGGTAACGGATTTTTGTTTAATGAATATGATCCAAAAGAGCTGCTGAACACTCTCAAGTCAGCAATTGAATTATATAAAGATAAAAGTAAATGGAACAAGCTTGCACGCCAGGGAATGTCACTTGATTTCTCCTGGAAAGTATCTGCTCAAAAATATATGAAGCTTTATAAAGATGTTGCCTCTTCCTGATAACAGTTAATTATGAATAAGGCAATTTTTTTAGACCGCGATGGTACGATCAATGAAGAGGTTAATTATTTAAAAAGACCGGAAGACATAAAGATAATTCCAAATACATTTCAGGCACTTCAACTTTTTAAGAGCTTAGGCTTTCTGAATATTATTATTACAAATCAGTCCGGCGTTGCAAGAGGATTTATTTCTGAAGATGAGCTTAATAAAATTCATTCCGAATTAATTCTACAACTGAAAGAAAAAAATCGAAACTTAATAGATGATATTTTTTTTTCACCTTTTCATCCGGAAGGGACTATTAAGAAATATGCTATCGATAGCGAAGACAGGAAACCTGCCATAGGACTGATCTGTAAGGCACAATCTCAGCACAATATTGATATAAAGGAATCATTTTTTAGGGAGTTATTATGTTCTCATTAAAAAATAAGAAAGCAGTCATCACCGGTGGTGGCAGTGGCATC
>JBDTWU010000221.1:0-3882 GCA_040006535.1 bacterium
GCGAAATATCCACCCTTCCCAATTTACAAGGTTGTCTCAAAACTACGGAGATAATATTACCACTAAGCCACAAAGTCCCAAAGATTTCCATTCTCAAAGTTTTTTTCTTCGAGTCTTCGTGACTTTGCGGTTAAATATATGTTTTGAGACGCTCTCTTACCCTGACAAGGGGAGAGCGAACCTCAAGTAATTTTCAGAACACACTTGCAATTCGTTGCCTGATTGGGTAACTTATTAACTTATCTCTAAAGCTTCCAATGAAAGATAAACCATCCCGGAATTTTTTATTTTACGGAATTGAAAAGATCTAAAATGGGTAAACAGTTACAGAGAATACTTTATATAAAGGAAAAGGATTGAAACTGAAAAAACAATTAAATTTAAAAGGTAAAGTTTCTTTGAAAAAAAGAAAGGCGGATAAGCTATCAGAATTCGGTGAGCATATTATCAGCAGGAATGGAGGATCAGGCACCGTCTCAGGAAATATTACTAAACAGGACCTGGAATCTTTTAAGCTGGGAGGGGTTATCAGGGAAGCAAGAATATTCAGGCATCTTACACAGGAAGAACTCGCCGTAAAATCCGGAACAACCAAATTTTATATTTCGAGAATTGAAAACAATGCCAGTGACATCAGGCTTTCAACTCTGATGAAAATTATTTGTGACGGACTGGAAGGCAAACTAAAATTCGCATTAGATTTTTAAAAATAAAATAAGAAGGAAAGGTACTAAAAATGGTTTGGGTAATTTTAATTTTCTTTGTTGCACATTGGTATTTATCCCTGTTCTCACAAACATTTCTTCAGCACAGGTATGCAGCTCACGGATCTTTCACAATGAATAGATTCTGGGAAAGATTTTTTTATATCTTTGCATACATTACTCAGGGCTCATCTTATCTGAGCGCCAGAACTTACGGCATCCTGCACAGAATGCATCATGCTTACGCCGACACTCCTAAAGATCCGCATTCACCGAAATATTTTTCTAATTTATTTTCTATGATGTGGCATACAAAAGTTGTCTATGCAAACATTTTCAATAACAAAATGGAAGTAGAAGAGCGCTTTACAAAAAATCTCCCGGACTGGCATTCCCTCGACAGATGGGGACAGTCATATACAAACCGTGTAATCTTTGCTCTTATGTATATTGCATTTTATGTCTACTTCGCTCCGTTCTGGTGGCTTTATTTATTACTTCCCTTTCATATACTAAGCAGCCCTGTTCACGGCTCTATCATAAACTGGTTTGCGCACAAGTACGGAAAAGAAAGTTTCAAGATGAATAACACCGCCAAGAATTTTATGCCTGTTGACTGGTTAATGATGGGTGAAGATTATCATAATAATCATCACAAATTTCCTTCCAGTGCAAACTTCGGCGTAAAGTGGTATGAGTTTGATCCGACATATCATGTAATGTTGTTACTTGACTGGGTTGGAATAATCAAGATCAAGAATAAAGGCAAACATATCGCGACTGAGTTTTAAATTTTAAAAAACATTTATATTTTATAAAGCCTGTCCTGAAGACAGGCTTTTTTTTAAAAGTTTAAAATTCCTGTGAGTGAAAAACTTGCAGCAGAATAATAGAATGGAATTTTTAAATTATGCATATTTATCTTTATCAGGATCCTGTCTATTATCAAAGAAATCCAATAATCTGATTTTATCATCTTCAATTTTATAATAGAGATAATTATGTTTTGTAATCAGGATTTTCCTAATGTTTTTTTCTTCTAACGAAGTGCGTCCGGAATAGGGATAATTTGAAAGGATGTCCAACTTAGAATATAATTCTGTGATGAAATTCTGAGTAGTCTAAATTGACCAGGTCTCTATGAGATAACTTAAAATTTATTTTAAATCTTCACTTGCATTTTTCGTCCATACTATCTTGTAAACCATTTTGAAATTTCATCCTTCATTTTATCATTGTTAATTGTATCATCTTCACTAACCTGATGAATCGATTCAGCCAATCTATTTTCTTGTTTTTGAGATAGTTCATCAATAATATCTGTGTTTCTGTTATTTGGATCATAATCCGAAAGCGCTGTATAAAAAGTTTCCAGTAATGTTTCGTCATCAATTTTATCTATCAATTTATGCAACTCAGATTTTATTTCTTCTTTTGACATATACTTGTTTTGAATTAATTAGAACATTAGTTCTGGAATATTAACAAAATAATTTAATAATTTTATTTCATTTAAAATAGCAACATAGGCAAGTTTATTTTGGACATTGGACGAAATATGTTTAATATTAATTCTATCACCAACTTACATTTAATTTCAAAACTCAATTAAGTATATTATCCGTAAATGAGCACTACAGAAGAGAACATTGCAGACTCAGTAAATTCCGCGGATACAAAACCTTATCAGCAGCAGGATTACCGCGCCCGGCTATCCGAATTTGAAGGTCCGCTGGACATACTATTGCACTTTGTTAAAGTTGATGAGCTCGATATTAATAACATACCGATATCAAAAATAACAAAAGATTTTCTCGAGTATATAAAATTCATGTCAACGCTGGATATTGAGCTGGCTGGAGAATTTCTGGTTATGGCATCTGAGCTGATGAAAATTAAAGCAAGAATGATGATCCCTCAGGTCACCGAAGAGGGCGAGATCATTGAAGAAGATGCGCGTCTTACGCTTGTCCGGAAGCTTGTCGAATATAAAAGATTTAAAGATATTTCATTTCAGATTTCAGAGATAGAAGAGGAACAGCGAAAGAGAGTATTCAGAAAAAATTTTGATAACGATCATAAAGAGACGGATAAGGTAATTGAAAATGATCCGGCCTTGAAGAACGTTACGATATTCAATCTCATTAAAGCATATAAAAGAGCGGTCTTTAATATAAGGAAAGAAGTAGTTCATCCGATCGAGCTTCTCGACATCACACCGGAAAACCAGCGTGATTATATTCTGAAATCAGTTGACGAACAAAAGGAAATAGAATTTAACAAACTTATATCCGTCGTAGATGAAAAGCTCAGAGTAATATGTTTATTCCTTGCGATACTTCAGCTTGCGCTTGAAGGAGTGATAGAGATCGTAGTAATGAATAATGACATGACCACTTTTATTATAAAAAGAAGATCAATGCAAACAAATGATCAGTCCTGAGCTAAAAAATATTGTTGAGTCAATTATCTTTGCATCTGAAGAGGAGATATCCGCAAGGCAGATTAAGGAAATTATTGAAAAGGGTGGATTGAGGATAAATGCTGCAGAGGTAGAAGAGACAGTTGAGATTTTAAACGAAGAGTACGGGACAAATAATAAATCTTTTGAGATACTTCAAATTGCCGGAGGATATTCTTTTGCCACAAAGAAGGAATACGGAAGATTTATCGGCAAGCTTTTTGAGGATAAGCAGAAAAAAAGACTGTCGCAATCTGCGCTTGAAACACTCGCAATCATAGCATATAAACAGCCGATAACCCGCTCCGATATTGAGTTTATCAGAGGTGTGAATGTTGACTATATTGTTAATTCACTTCTTGAAAAAGAAATGGTGACTATTCACGGGAGGGCTGAAACACCCGGCAGACCAATATTGTACAGCACTACTAAAACTTTTCTGAAAATTCTCGGATTAAACTCACTTGAAGATCTGCCGAAGCTGAAAGAGATAAATGAAATTCTGAAGAATCAGGAAATAGAAGGAATAACAGAAGCAGATATAGAATTATTTAATTCAGTTAACAGCCCTGACAATGTGAAAGACAATGAAGCCGGGCATCAGCTCGAACTTATCTCAAAAGATGGGCTTTCAATGGGTGAAGTAGAATCCGAAGAAGAATCTGTAGAAGAGCTTGATGAAAAATTTGTAGAAGAGCTTGAAGAAGAATCTGTAGA
>JBDTWU010000222.1:0-16929 GCA_040006535.1 bacterium
AACCAAAGTATTATTCGTTTTCTCGCTATCTGTTTTACAGATAACTTTAATGAGCTGCTCCAGATCCCCCAACCAAAACACGGGCAACCAGTCAAATAATATACAGGTTAAAAATAAAATAGAAGGGATTGTAAAATTGAATAAAAATATTTATGATTTATCGGTAAGAACGATGAATGGTGAGACAAAAAAATTGTCTGATTATAAGGATAAAGTTTTGCTTATCGTGAATGTCGCTTCGAAGTGCGGTTTTACCCCACAGTATGAAGGACTTGAAAGATTGTATAACAAGTATAATGGTAAGGGCTTTGAAATATTAGCTTTCCCGTGCAATGACTTTGGTGAGCAGGAACCCGGAACGAACGAGGAAATAAAAACATTCTGTGAGACAAAGTATAATGTTACCTTTCCGTTATTTGACAAGGTAAAAGTTCTGGGAGATGATAAAAGCCAGTTGTATGACCGGCTTGTTAGTAATTCTGAACCTGCCGGTGATATTTCGTGGAACTTTGAAAAATTTCTTATCGATAAAAACGGAAATATTGCCGGAAGGTATAAGAGCAAAATAAAACCGGAATCCGAAGAGCTGATCAGCGCAATTGAAACAGAGATAAACAAATAAATCCATTTTATACATTGTGACATCCGATTCACCTGAGATAAATCTGAATGTCACAATGAGAAAAAGATATTACCTCAATACTACAAGTTTCTCCGTCTGAGTTATAAACTTTGAATCGTCTTCAGTCATTAATTTATACAAATACGTACCATTGGCAACTAAATCCCCATCATCATCCCTTCCATCCCATGGTATCTGATTGTAACCTATATTCACAGCATAATTAATTTGTTTGATTAATTTACCCGAGACCGTATATATTTTTATTTTAAATTTGCCCGGTGCCAATGAACCGGCAAGACTGAATATGAAGTTCGTTTCGCCTTTCATCGGATTAGGATAATTATACAGATCTTTAACAGCCAGTTCGTCTGTTACAAGAACATCAAAATTAACTGAATCCCTGTTTTCAGGATCTGAATAATATATCAGAGAGAGTTTGTGCTTTCCGGGAGTCAGCTTGGGGTAAAACAATATACTGTTTTCATTACCCTGTCCCGGATTATCACTTTCAACAATTTTCAATTCAGGATTAATTTTTCCGCTGATAAAATACGGAATGTATTTATCATTCATATGAATCATAAGCTGAGTTGTATCGGAAGTTAATAATCCTGTTAATTCAGGATTTGATAAATTTATTTTGATCTCAGGATTAGGGCTTACGAAGTCGCCGTTATTTAATACCTGTCCGTCACTGTAAACAATTACGTTTACAGGATTATCTGCATGAACCTTGCTCATCGAAAATTCTACATTATTATTATAGCTGTAATATTCATTATTCTGTCCTTTCAACTTTATCTGTATTATCATCTTAAGGCTGTCCGTGAAGTTAGGCACAGTGAATTTATTTTTATAAAGTTTAAAGCTATCGCTTGTTAAAGTGTAAGAAGTTGTATCCGAAAGAATAAGGTTTGGTGCATAAATATTTTTCTTATAAACATTTACTATAATTCCGGGAATAGAGCTGTACCCCGGATTATAGTAATCAAATGCAAATTTTAATTCATCACCTACTCGATAACTCGATGATGAACTCAGTGAATTTATATTCCAGGTGAATTCAGAAGGTGCGATATAATTTAGTTTCAGGGAATTTAATATTGACGAAAGATTGCCAACATTGGTATCAATATCAAATTTTGCCACCAGATTTAATTTAGGATATTGATAAGCATTTATTGATCGGAGGTCATTAAAAACAGAGTTTTGTAAATTCGAAAGTATCAATGTCTGATTATTATTAACATCAATTCCGTAAATATCAAACTTCAATGACGAATTTGAATTCAGAACCTGAGTCCATGAAAAATCCGTCCACGTTTGGGCGGGTCCGTATATGCTTGATAGTGTACCTGAGGTTTTTTTAAATACAACATTCATAAAGCTCACTGATTCAGACCAGTGATCACAGCTTGCGCAATAAGGTGTAGATCTGCAGCACGGATCAAACATTTCTGAAACCCGCGAATGAGCGGCACCTAAATATCCGATAAGGCTCCAGCTATGAAAATATCCTGTTATGCTGATCGAATCGCAATAGATACTACCGAATTGTCTCAATTTTGTTTTAAGAGAAGCTGAAAGGGAAGATCCCCCATCAACATAAGCAGCATTAAGCAGCATAAGGTATTGAGACGAATCAAATGTATTTAAAAAAGTTTCCATTGAATCAGATGAAGATGGACCTAACATTTTATAATTCTTATATCCCAGAATAGTGCCCGTGAGCTTTTTTACTTTTACAACATTCAATCCCGAATTGACACCACCATCAATATAAATGTTCTTACTGCCGATACTAAAATAGGATGACTGTTCAGCATTGCTGCCATATGACCTTATATATAAATTCGCGGTATAATTTGATAGCTCAATTCCGCCCTGACTACTTTCAGTATTATTAAAATCAGTCTGGGAATATTGATTTTTAGTATTCTTAACTATTGTAATACTGGCAGGAACGGAAGAATAATCATCCCTGAGATTCGAACTAGAACTAATTGATGATGATTTGACCTCAGAATTGTAAACAAAATTCTGAACGCTTGACCAGCCGGTACTGTCACCGTTTATTACTGAGTTTGTTCTCCAGTAGAAAACATTGTTATTAACAGGAAACGGCACTGAAGTCTTGAATTTTGTAGAAACTCCTGTGATGCTGCTGTTTACAAAAGTTTTTATAATCGGAGAATCAAATGAGTAGCTTGAGTCTAACTGTAATATAACGCTGATAGAATTATTAGTTGTTGTTATTCTCGGATTCAGTCCAACAAATTCAACACTGTCAGAATTAACAATTGAGTTGCTGACCGGCTTAAGGGGAACAAATGACATATTTTTTACTGGTATATTAACCTTAAGAATATTATTAGATTTGTCCTCAAGAGGTATCCAGTTATTCTGATCGAGAGTAATTGTTGCACTATAATTCCCGATAGAGTCTAATCTGAAATTGTAAGTTATTGAATCAGTATAGCCAAGATTTTTTATGACAGAATCTTTGTAACTATATACTATATTATTTTTTTTAAGCTGAAATCTTATTTTGGTCGAGTCACAATTAGTCCCATAATTTTTCGGGTAAATTGTTAATGCTACATTGTCACCAACTGTTGGAAAATTATTTGACAACTTGTAATCAGTACTTTGAATAGATAATTCCGGGATTGCGGGGAGATTCAGAGTTGTTGCAGGATCACCCAATAAAGTGTAACAGTTCAGGGTATGTCTTACGCTGAAAGAAAGCGAATCAATGCTCATCTGCTTGTGGGCATACTTTGTCAGGTCACCTACTCTTCTTTTGTTGTCACTTTTCATTGTCTGAAGCATATGAGATCCAAAGTCATTGCCCGATTGCGAATAGCTCCATCCTGTTGTACCAACAAATGCAATAGCACCTTTATTATTCAGGTAAACAAATTGTTCACCAAATCCCCTGTATTCCGGCCTAGCATTTTCCCCGGTAAAGCATGTGAGACTCAGTACAAGCGGAAGTTTACTTCCGTTGGAAAGCGTATTAGGATCATTCAGTGCCACCTCCCAGTCGTGACTGCCTGCATGACCTCTGAAATTTAAAAATAAACTTCCTCTGCTGATATCATTGGTTACAGAATCTTTTAAATTAAATGTTTCAGAGCCCGGCGTATCGTTTCGGTATATTTTATGGTCTCTTCCGGAGAGTGAGGGCGGATTAATTAATGCCCCAATTTCAAAATTTGATTTACTTTGATGCTGTGACTGCTCAGAGAGCGTACCTCCGCCGGTAATATATATAAAATCTTTAGACCAGCCGGCAGGCTTTTGATTTTCGTATGCAATAATTTTATCAACCATTGTTTGTGCTTCGGAAGAACTATATGCCGGTAATCTTCCGATAGCGACCATATCATAATAGCAAAATGTTCCTGTATTAAAATTTGCAAAATATCCATCGGAAGGAGGAACCCCATAGGTTGGTATTATATTTTTGTAATATTCTGAATTCGATAAAAGTTTTTTCGGATCGAGCGATGCTCTTCCCAAAAGGCAGATGTAGCCAAGAGCCGGAGATTGCCAGTTGATATAAGCATACTTAGTAAAATTTCTGACTGCTGAAGGACTTTCAATTCCGTAATTGAATACATCATAGATATCCTCGATTTCAGCCTTGAATGACCTGAAATTATCATGTCCCTCCCGGTATGATCTTAGCCGCTCTGCTGCGTTCTCAAATGAATTCGGATAAATTATGAGGTAGTCAGCTTCATTAGAACGGGAAGTAAGATCCGGAACCTGCTTTTGCTTTATGCGTAACGGTTTTTTTGTAATTATATTATTCACTATTTCAAATTTGCCATTACTCTTGCCGGTGAACTGCAATGTTCCTAAATTTACGGAAGAGGAGTTTATCTTTATATTATTATAAACATCATAAATGCTTAAGGAACCTGTAGATGAATAATTCCCCACTCCAAATAATTTTGAGGTCGAATCTAAACCTCCGAGATTAGCTGAAAAAATATTATTCCTGAAATTAAATGTCTTCGGATACTGAACTTCAAACAGATCTATATACATCGATCCCGAAGCTCCGGGTGCAGGCACATATTGTATGGCAACAGTGTTAGGCAAAGTATTTGATAATAATGAACTTGAAAAAGTTACCGTCGCATCTATCCTGTTCATATCATTGCTGGCAAGGGTTGTTATCAAAGTACCATTTACACTAATCCTCAGTGTATGTTCATTGAATACAGAAGTGTTACGGTTTGTCGGATAGGCAAAAACCCTGATACTGGCATTTTGCTCCGTTGTAAAAAGAAAAGGAAGAGAGAAAGTATCGCTCAAAACCTGGTTATCAGATAATGTGGTCCAGTACCATGCTTCACCTTTGAATTTTTCAGTGCTCAAAAATCTCAGATCACTGCCATTGATTACTTCCCCCTGCGAATAAAAAATATCTTTTTCAAAGTGCAGAGTCTCGTTAAAATATAAATTGGGATAATTTAATGATGAGTTATAATTTGAAACTGAATACCTAGTTCCGAAACTTCCACCCCAATCTAACCAGTAAACATTGGTATCTGAATATTGATTATAATATTCATTTGTAGTATATACAGGGTAATTATTTTGATCGAAAGTAGTTGTCAAGCCTCCGGAGTTTCTTGTCCCGTAAAAGTCCAGATAGTCAGCTGCATCAAAAATCCCGTCTGCTTCACCTTGAAAGTAAGCCGGTAACTGGTTTCCTTTATTATAAACCTTCACAGTGCGCGGATCTATTATATCGGCATTAATACCTGCATTTGTGAAATCGATTTTATTGATCCGGTACATTCCGTCATCTGCAATATACATCTTCAGATAGGTTTTATTCGGAGTGATCCAGTTATAATTTTGACTGAATGAATTGTTAAAATAAAATAAGCATAAGCTAATAGCTAAAGTAAAAATAATTTTTTTCATAAGACGGGGAAGGGTATAAAATTTCCTCTATGGGAATTTTTTAAGTTAATGAAATAAGTCCTGTGTAATTATTATTTATCTGAGAACTACAAGCTTTTGCACCTGCAATTCATTTTTTGATTTATCTTCCATAATCAGCTTGTATAAATAAGTACCGTTCGACACCAGATCACCGTCATTGTCTCTGCCATCCCAGGCAACCTGATTATATCCCTGGCTCGCATTATACTGAATTTCCTTGATCAGTCTTCCGCTGACAGTATACACCTTGATCTTAAATAAACTTTCCGAAGCGGCACCTTCGACATTAAAAATAAAACTCGTTTCCGTTCTCATGGGGTTCGGATAATTGTAAAAATCTTTCACACTAAATTCCCCATTCACAAAGACGTCATATGAGATCGAATCATAATTATCTTCAAATTCATTTTTATAAATGACTGAGAGAATATTCTTTCCCGAATTTAACTCAGGATAGAAATTTATACTATATTTATTGCCGGAAACCTGATTGTCATTGCTGATTTGTTTGATGTTGGGATTTACATTTCCATTTATAAAATACGGAACATACCTTTCGTTGAGCCTGATTAAGATCTGTGTGGTATCGTCACTTAAAGAAGACTTTTGTGTTGATGCTAAATTAATTTTGACTTCCGGATTTTTACGGATATTCTCACCGCTACTGATCACCTTATCATCAAATTTTACTTCAATTTTTTTGCCTGCTGATGCTCTTTCCGTGTTGATGCTGAAGCTTGCAGTATTATTAAATGTATAAAATTCATTTGATCCGTCCTTCGGTCTGATGTAAATATTGATTCGTGTACTGTCTCTGAAAACAGGTACACTAAAGCTGTTTGAATAATGCAATAAGCTGTCAGGCATAATTAATGATGAGATTGTATCCCTCAAAATCACATTTGAATCGGATATAGCTCCGTTATAAACAGTTACTATATTTCCATAAATAAAATTTAAACCAGCATTGTGAAAATTAAAAGAAAAATTTAAAACGTTATTAACTTTCTGATTGGAATTTATTGCAAGTGAGTTTTTGTCGAGCACAAGTTCTGATGCAGCTGAATAAATTACACTTAAAGAATTCAATACCGGTGACTGCATTCCGGTCAGAGTATCAATATTGAATTTCGCGAGAAGGTTAAGCTTCGGATAATCTCTCACATTTATAGTGGAAAGCTGGACAAATTCATTTGTCTGAATATTTGACCGCAATAAAATTTGATTCCCCGCATTAGTAATTCCAAATATATCGAAAACAAGCCGGCTGTTTGCCGGTACTGATTGAGTCCATTTAAACTGTGTCCATTCTTTTGCAGGTCCTATGATATTCGAAACCGTTCCAGAAGTTTTTTGGAACATTACATTCATTGAGCTTACTGACTGTGACCAATGGTCGCAGCTTGTACATGCAGGTGACGTTCTGCAGCACGGGTCGAACATTTCAGAAACCTGTGAAGGGGCTGCTCCAAGATAACCGATTAAACTCCAGGAATGGAAATAACCCAGAATGCCTATGGAGTCACAGTAGATACTTCCGAATTGTCTCAGCTTATTTCTGGCATTGGTGCTGAGTGTGGTGCCTCCTGCAAAGTATGCTGCATTAAGCAGCATTAAATAATGTGTTGAATCATATGTGTTCAGAATATTCACCAAAGAATCGGAAGATGCTTCCGAATTCATTTTTAAATTTTTTAATTGGAGAATGCTTCCTGTAATCTTGCTTACTTTAAGTAAATTAAGCCCGGTATTTTGTCCGCCGTCTATGTAAATATTCTTATCTCCGATACTGAAATAAGAAGCTTCCTCTGCGTTGCTTCCTAAAGATCTTACAAAGAGATTTGCATTGAATTCATTCAGCTTAATGCCTGAAGACGTAAAACTGGTATTGACGAAATCGGAAGAATTAAACTGATTCGGTTTAAGTTTTAATAAATCAATTCTTGAATCTGCATTTGTGAACCTGTCATTTTCATCAGTGATCTCATTCCGGGTTTCTGCATTTGATGTTCCATTATTATAAATAAACCTTTGCACCTTAGACCAGCCTGTGGTGTCATTATTTATAATTGCATTTGTCCGCCAGTAATATAATGTGTTGTTGGCTAATACAGGCAGCCGAGTTTTAAATTTGGTCGAAACACCGGATAAATTATTATTTATAAAAGTTCTTAATACCGGTGAATTGAATAATTTATTTGTATCAAGCTCAAGCATTAATTTTACCGAATTCTGAATGAGGTTTAATGCGGGATTCAATCCGGTCAGCTCAACACTGTCCTTATACTGAAGCGAATTATCCACCGGGCTTAAAGGTAAAAAAGAATATTCGTTGAAAGGAATCTGGAATGTTATAGTATTATTAGATTTATCCTCAAGAGGATACCAGTTACCCTGATCTAAAATTACTGTCATTGAATAAACACCTGCAGTATCAATCTTGAAATTATATAAAACTGTGTCGAGATATCGGAAGGAATGATAGACAGTATCCTTAATAATGTAATTCTGATTATTCTTTTTTAGCTGGAATCTGATCATACATGAATCTGCATATAACCCGAAATTTTTCGGAAATATTGTTAAAGTTATTGGATCATTCAATGTTACAGATTCACTTGATAATAAATAATCATTATCACGAATAACAAATTCCGGAATACGCGGCAATTTTAATTTTACTGCAGGATCTCCCATAAGCTTGTAGCAATTTACTGTATGTCTTACGGAAAAACTTAAAGAGTCTGAACTTAAATCCTTGTCAGCTTTCTTTACAATTTCTCCCAGTCTCCGGTTGCTGTCGAGTTTTATTGTCTGAAGAATGTAAGTTCCCAAATCGTTACCGGTGGATGAAAAGCTCCAGCCTGTAGTCCCGATAAATCCTATTGCTCCCTTTCCATTGAGATACATGAACTTTTCACCGAAGCCTCTGTATTCAGTCTTGGAGTTTTCCCCTGTAAAACAAGTTAGACTTAACACAACAGGAAGCTTATTGCCATTGCTCAAAACATTTGGATCCTGCATTCCGACTTCCCAGTCACGACTGCCTGCATGTCCTCTGAAATTTACAAGGAGTGTACCTCTGTTAATGTCGTTCTTAATTGAGTCAGCATAATTAAATGTTATTTGTCCTGAAGAGTCAGATCTGTATATTTTATGACACTCTCCACTGATAGGCGGAGGCATAACATAAGTACTACATTCAAAGTTAGATCTTTGCTGATGGAATTGCTGTTCACCCGGAGTTGAACCTCCTGTAATAAATGAGAATGTTTTCCACCATTTGTCAGCAGGTTCAGTTTCGTATGCAATAATTTTATCCACCATGGTTTGTGCTTCAGTGGGATAATATGCGGGTATACGGCCAAGAGCAATCTGATCGTAATAGAAAAAACTACCTACGTTCAAATTAGAAAAATATCCATCAGATGGAGGATTTCCATAAACCGGAACGAGATTCTTTTCATACACAGATCCTGATAAATTCTTTTTCGGATCCAGAGATCCTCTTCCGAAAAGACAAATAAATTTAACTTTTGGAAGCTGCCAGGTATCATAGACATGCTTAGTAAATCTTTTTACAGCGATAGGATCTTCCATCCCGTAATTAAAAATATCATAGATATCCTCAATTTCCGATTTTACGGACCTGAAATTATCATGGGATTGCCTGTAAGTTCTGAGTTGTTCAGCCTGCGCCTGCAGCAATGAATTATAGATTACAAGATAATCCGCACCGTTGCTTGAAGATACAAGATCAGGAACCTGCCTGGATTTGATACGGGCCGGCTTTATCCTAATATAGTCATTGACAAGTTCAAATTTCCCGTTACCCTTGCCGGAAAATTTCAGTGTATCTCCGGAAGAAGTAAAATTTGTAATTCTTAAGTTATTTTTTACATCATAAATATTTAATGTATTCAGAGTATTATAGGTTGATACTCTGAACAGCTTTGAAGTTGTATCAGCTGAGCTTAAATTAGCAGATAATCTATTGCTTTCAAAACGGAACAATTTTGGATAACTCAATTCAAAAAAATCGAAATAAATATTTCCGTCAAATCCTGGAGCTGAAATATATTTTACAGAAATTGTATTGACAGAAAAATTAGAAAGTACCGAGCTTGAAAAATTTATTGTTGTGTCAAATTTATCAAAATCATTTTTGACAAGAGTACTTACCAGACTGCCGTTCACCCTGACTTCAAGAGTATGTTCATTCGCAATCGAAATACCTCTGTTCTGCGGATATGCAAATAGCTTAATAGATGCATTCAGAGAAACATTATATAGATTGGGGATTGAAAAAGTATCGCTTAATGTCTGATTGTTCGACAAAATACTCCAATACCATCCTTCTCCTGAAAACCTTTCCGTATTGAGATACCTGTAATCAGTTGAGGAAACATTTTCTCCCTGTGAATATAACTTATCTTTTTCAAAATGAAGTGAATCGGTAAAAAAGGGAGATGGATATAACATTGATGTTGTGAAGCTGCTCGTCGAATATCTTAAACCGTTTGATCCTTCCCATTCTATCCAGTATGAATTAGTATCAGAATACTGATTATAATATTCGTTCCGGACATAAAATAACTGATTATTCGAATTATAAACATTATCTAAACCGCCCTTTCTTCTCATTCCATAAAAGTCAAGATAATCATTATCATTGAAAATCCCATCCTGCTCACCGCTAAAATAAATCGGGATTTGCGTGCCACCATTGAGAACCTTAACAGTTCGGGGATCAATTGCAGAAGTATTGATACCGGCATTCGTAAAGTCAATTTTATTGATGCGGTACATTCCATCGTAGATTACATATAATTTAAGATACGTTTTGCCGGGAGTGATCCAGTTATAATTTTGAGCCTCCACTAAACCGGAATTCAAAACAAATATTAGAATAATAAAAAATAATTTTATGGCGAAACTTCGTGTGATCCGATTTGTTATGTTCAATTTGTTGTATTTAATATTGATAAATGATTTGAAGTAATAACCTTACATAATAAAATAAAAAAGTGTAATTATAAATAGCTGTCTGATTTTTCTGTAAATCTTTGAATTTATCTTAGGAGGTGCCAGCGATGTTACAGCATTTACAAAAAAGAAATTATTTCCCTTCCAGAGATAGTATTCTTTGAATAAATTTCTTATCGTTGATTTGTTGTATTTATTATCCGAAAGTGTGGCGCATGAAGTCAGCAGATAGTATGTCATTCTCTTTCTGATCTCTTTATCTTGAAAAAATT
Source organism: bacterium (assembly GCA_040006535.1). Classification (GTDB taxonomy): domain Bacteria; phylum Bacteroidota; class Ignavibacteria; order Tepidaquicellales; family Tepidaquicellaceae; genus JAGPCH01. The sequence continues at coordinate 10,852 of JBDTWU010000222.1, forward strand.
TTGATTTCCTGAGATTCTTCGCAATGTTCAAAATTGAATTTGCCTTATCGGCGATCATCTTTGTAGTATTCTTAACCAGTGATATTTTTTCCTTCGAATCCATATTTACATAAAAAAGAACTTCAGGTATATGGACAATTTCATTATTGATAATTGCTGCTCTGACATCATATTCATAATCTTCCCATATTCTTGCATTTGACCATGAGCCTATTTTATTAACAATTTCCCGTCTCCAGACACAAGCGCCGGTTGCCCATGGTCTTCCGTGAACATCAAAAAGAACCGGCACAATCCTGTCAAAGGACTTATCGTTTTTATTCCTTAAAAAATTCCCGGTGTTCCGGATAAGGATGGTTTTACTATATGCCATCCCGACATTTTTATTTCGTTCTAAATATGAGACAAGCTTTTCTAAAAACTCTTCATGCCAGAAATCATCCGAATCCAGGTAAGAAAAATAATCTCCTTTTGCAATTTGTCTTCCCGCTTCACGTGCGAGACCGGGTCCGATATTTTTATCATTTCGAATAATCTTTATTCTGAAATCTTTTGATGTATATTCCTTTACAAAATCTCTGTTTAGTATCTCCTTTGAGCAGTCATCAACGAGTATAAGCTCAATCGGCTTATAAGTCTGTCTGATTACTGACTGAACCGAAGCCTTCAGCAATCCTATCCGGTTATAAAAAGGGATTATAACAGACACAAGTTTTCCCGTGCTTAATATGTCAGACATAAGTAAACTTTTAGATGAAGCATATCCTATCATTTCTCACTTTTAAGCTGAGAATGATCAGGTTTATAAAAAAAATGTTCTTGAATTAATTAGAATATTAGCTAATTTAATTGAGCTAATAAAGTTAAATGGTACTCTTTAATTATTATTAATAATTATTATTAATTTTATTAAACAATAATCAGATCTCAGAGTATAAGATTTTCTATAAGGTGGTTTTGAGTGAGATAATTTTTGTAATCTCTAGATAAAATTTCAGATTCTACTTTTCTAAGATAATTTCTTTATGGTAATAAAACAAGATTGAAATATACACGATCCCGATGGGACTCGATGGGTCTTTAAAATGTCTAGCATCTTTTTTAGATAGTGTGTGATTAGAAAAAGAAAAAATTTCCGATAGAACTTGTTGTGAATGCTTACTATCTTTATTTATATAGTGCGCGAGCTTCAGTTTGAATTTGTCGTTTCATATTTATACTGATCAATAGTTACTGCCATAAATATAATTGCTTAATTAATTAAAAATTATTAAACCAAATTCACAAAATTAACTTGGAATGCTGGGTATGCGGAAGTAACAAAAATAAATTTCTCTGGGGTAAAGAATTTAATAAAGAACTTGTCTCTTCCGATGTAGCAATTACGAATGACCAATATGGTAAAACACTTCCTCTTTATGAATGTTTGAATTGTACTTTCACATATGCTCATCCTCTGCCTGAAAATATTTTATCATTATATGAAAATTTAGAAGATGAAGCTTATATAGAAAGTCTTAGTCCGAGATTCAAAGAGATGACGCATCTGTTAAAGATGGCAATAAAGTTTTATCCGGATGCAAGAACAATTTTAGATGTAGGAGCCGGGGTCGGACTGATGGTAAATGCTGCAAAAGAAAAAAATCTGGATGCAACAGGCGTTGAACCAAGCAGGTGGCTTGTGCAAAAGGCCAAAAAATTATTTAATATTGATTTGATAGAAGGAATAGTGCCGAATGTCAGTCTTGAAGGAAAAAAATTTGATATAGTTTTTGCGGTTGATGTGATTGAGCATTTATCCAGACCGGTTGAATTTTTAAATATATTAAAAAATTATTTAAATGATGACGGAATAATATTAATCGCAACACCGGACAGTAAAAGTTTCATTGCAAAGAAGCTCGGGAGAAAATGGTGGCATTACAGGTTAGCGCATATTGGATATTTTAATCATCAAAGCATGAAAGAAGCTGTTTCCAAAGCGAATTTAAAAATCGAAAAATTCGAAAGGCAAAATTGGTATTTGCCCTTAGGTTATTTAATTGCAAGGTTATCTAATTATATTCCAATAAATTTCCTTGTAAAATCGGTGAAAAGATTTCCTAAAATTGAAAACCTGACTATTCGTCTTAATCTTCATGATAACTTGGTAGTATTGCTCAAAAAAAATGCTGAATGAAATATCTTAAAAATGTTGAATAAAATTTCATGATTTTTTTTGCAAAATAATTTCTTTAGAGTAATATGTCAGGATTGAGATATAAAGCGACATATACTCTCGCTTCGAAATAATATTTTTCCTGCCAAGCCAGACTGACATCCGCCTTAATAATCTGATAACTTCCCGGTTCCCCGCTGAATAATTTTTCTTTTGAAATTCTTTAGTTATTGCAAAAAGCAATTTCACGTCTTCATAAAGGAACGTTATATTTAATCCCCTTGATGACATTAGCTTCCTCAGTCTTCCAGCCTGCTCTTCAGTGACAGTAAATCCCAGTTTTGAAAGATTTTCTTTTACTATAAGAGTGCTGCCTTCATTCAATATTTTAGAATTAACTTTGCTGTTATTATTCTCATGCTTTCTATAATTGATGAGCTTATCTTTCAGATTATGAACTTTGCCGTGTAAGCTGATAAGTGAAATGATCCGGAAATCCTCCGAGTGTAAAAAATCTTCTTCATAATGAATATTAAAATCATCTATAACATCCTTTCTGAACATAATACTTGGATTTGCAAATGTGCATCTGAACAGCAGACTGAATTTAGCTTCTAAATTTTTTTCCGGACGAAGTGGCTTGGACATTTCAGCTCCTTTCTCGTCTATCTCTGTTATGTCTGAACCAACCAGCACATAATCCGGATTTTCCTGTAAAAAAGTATATTGCTTTTTTAATCTCTCCGGTAGAGATATGTCATCTGCATCCTGAATTGCAATGTATTTACCTTTTGCCTTTTCTAATGCTATGTTAAGGGATTTTACTCTGCCCAGATTTGCATTGTTATCTGATGTGATGAGACGTTTGTCCTTTTGAGAAAATTTCTGAATAAGCTTCGAAGTGTTATCATCGGAGCCGTCATTAATTATTATAAATTCAAAATCTTCAAAAGTCTGTTTGGTTATGCTTTCAATTGACCGGGAAATATAATTCTCGCAATTATAAACTGTTGTGATCACGGTAATTTTTGGACTCATCTTTTTTGAAAAGTTAAATCTTATCTGTTGAAAATATTTTTCTCCATGAAGAGTTTTTTACAGAATCAAATCTGCGGGAATAGTCACCTCTTATTTTTACTAATTCCTTCAGCCTTCCGATGGATTTTTCTATTCTTAATATTTCAGGATCCCCTTCAAACGGCTCATTGTATCTGATAAGCTTTCTGAATCCGTAACTTCTGAATTTACTTAACAGCTTTATAAGCTGAAAATGCCATTTCAGTTTAAATGGCTGATTGAAATTTTTTGATTCAGGCTCAAGTACCTTTAGATATGCATCGAACACTACCTTTTGTGCACCAAAACCCCTGTTCAGCTGACGCAGATATTTCCAGTTCAGGCGTTCCGGTTTTATATAATGTTTAAGTTTTAATCCGGGTTCATACCAGATCTTCCACCCCGCCAGTCTTAATGCATAACATAATTCAATATCGCCGCCTGAGGCCAGCCGGTCCTTTATCCGGTCTGATAATAAAGACTGATAACCTTTTGAAAATAATTCCGCCAGTGCGGATCTTCTCATTATAATTCCTGCTCCCCAGAGAGAACCGTGGGTCCATGTTATATCACCGCATGTTTCCGCCTGACTGCCGACAGCATAATTTTGCTGATACCTGTCAAACCAATCGGGAAGAATTCCGTCAGCAACCGCTTTACTGTATCCTCCCAGCGCTCCGATTTTTTTATTTATATCCATAATTTCAAAACTCAGATTAACATAATTCTTATCAAGCCAGTTATCATCATCACAAAAAATCACATATTCAAATTGAGAATTATCTAAACCCATTTTACGGGCTGAAGATAATCCGGGAACAGACTGAAATAATATTTTGTAAGGTACCTTAGTCTCAGCCAGAAAGCTCTTCGCAATTTCAGATGTGTTATCTTCGGAATTGTTATCAACAATTATAATTTCCCATGCAATACCGGAGCGAACACTTTGAGATATTATGTGCTTCAATGTCTGGGAAAGTACACCGGAGCTGTTGTAACAGCAAACAACTATCGATACCCCCTTATTCATACATTAATTTTAAAAAACATGAACGGCAGAATAAATATAATCAGGATTTGAATGCAGGATCAAAAATGCTGACATTTTTAACAATTAAAAATATTACTCAGCATTCTCACCCTTTATCTTCGCTTTTAAAGAATGACCTGTTATTGTATTTATCATTAATCCAAATTTATTTCTGTTAAAAATTGAAACAGGGTATAAAATGAAAGAAGGGATCAATGACATTGCAGCTTTGAATCTCTTATTGTTCTTGTAATTTTCTATTGCCTGAGCATACAGATCTTTTGACTGTGCTTTGAACTTTCTGTATCTGAAGTAGTGATATGCACGCTTAATCCGATAGGCGGATCTTTCCAGAGAATTTTTAAACCTGGTGTCGAAACCAACACCGGTACTTCTTAAATTTCTTAAATGATTTTTGTAATTGCTTAGCCGGCTGGGTGCGCTTATGGAGGAATTGTGTTTGGGGATCTTGAAAGTTGCATTTTCCGAAACCACATTCAGCTTCTTTATTTTTTCTCTCTTTAAAATATATTTAGGTGAAAGAACATATGCACAAAATAAAATAAAATTTCCTTTGATAACTTTACCTTCTTTTCTCACTTCATTACCATAATAATTAAGCTTATGCGCGAAGGTGTATTCAGGATTGTCTTTGTAAAGATGATATGCGAATTTGAATTTTTCAGCAAGCGAATTTCCGGCTAAAGAATACATGAATAAATTCAGTCTCGATATATTCTTTAGCGCCGGAGGGTAAATTATAAAAGAAAATAAAAGCAGGAATACAGACTGAAAATTCTTATGGTAGTAATACTTCTCACGAGCTTTAATATAATATTCTGAAGAGTAGGACTTGTATTTTTTAAATCTGAAAAAATTTATCAGTCCTCTCGCCCAGAATAGAGGATTCAGGTAATTAAATAATTTCCTTAAGGAAAATTTATTTCTGATTGATCGAAGAGGTCTTTTATTCTTTAAAATAAACCTGGGAGATACAAGATATGTCAGTAGCAGCAATAAGTTACCCTTTACAAATTTATTACTTTTTTTAAATTCAGTACCATAGTAATGCAGCTTATTTGCCAGCGGCAATCCCGGAGGAGTTGTAAGAAAAAAGTATGCTGTCTTTAATTTTTCTAAAATTTTTGGTCCAAGAGTAGACTGAACAATAAAGCTTTGCCTTGATCTCTGGAATAAACTCTTAGGGTTGAACAAGATAGAAGAAAGCACCTTTGAAGTTGACTTAAAACGTCTGTTAACATAATAATCTGATCTTGCAGATTGAAATAATCTTTCCGAGTAGTACTTATTTTTTTTCAGTGTTAAAATCGAATAAGCTCTGCTTAAATTTTTTCTCGCTTTGGATTTAAGCTTTTTAAAATTGAAAGGCGTCTTTTCGTAATAAAAGAATTTATAATAGTTAAACAAATAATAAGGAAGATTTTTTCTGTCGTGTTTCCAGCAATGATCCAGTACTCTGTAATGAGTGTTCTTCCGGTTATCAGCCCCTGAGGTTTTATTAAAACCATTCATAAAGAACGTACCCAGATAATCCTCTATCTTTATAAGTTTGTGCTTCTGATACGCCTTCAGCAGAAACCAGTAATCCATTGTGAGATGATTTTCCAAAGGAAAAGGACCGACTTCTTTTTGTAAAGACCTTTTGTAAAAATAACTTACCGGATTTATCGGAAACATATAACGAAACGGAAGCATTATTTTTTTGTAATCAATTTCCGCATTTCTTAAAAAGGTATGGTCCGCATAATCAAAAATCAAATTGCCAACTACCATTTCCGCTTCAGGATTTTTTTCAAATGCATCAGCGATCTTG
>JBDTWU010000223.1:0-4504 GCA_040006535.1 bacterium
AAGTTTCGAAATAAGTTTTATATTATTCTAACGTCAGCCGATCCAAGCTTCAGGATCGGCTTTTTTTTATATATTTAATTGGAAAAATGAAATTACAAAATGAATATGTTGAGAAAATTCTGGTACAATTTATAAAAAATGAAACTTCACGCATAGGAATTAAGAAAGCAATAATCGGCTTATCAGGCGGAATAGATTCAGCTGTTACAACTTACTTAGCGGTTAAGTCATTGGGAAGCGAAAATATTACTTGTTTGCTTCTGCCCTTTGAGACAAGCAGCAGTAATAGTCTTACTGATGCAATGAGAGTAATTGAAGATTTGCAAGTTAATTATAAAAAGATTGACATCACGGATATTGTAAAATCTCTAATGAAAAGTGTAATTGATTCAGATATTTCAAATATCAGAAAAGGGAACCTCATGGCAAGAGTAAGGATGATTTTATTATATGATGAATCTGCAAAACAAAATGCTTTGGTTATCGGGACCGGAAATAAGACGGAAATTCTCCTTGGATACACCACTGTTTTTGGTGATTCAGCATCTGCATTAAACCCGGTGGGTGATCTTTATAAAACTCAGTTAAGAGAACTTGCAAAATATCTCGGAATTCCAAAAGAAATAATTGATAAGAGCCCATCTGCAGATTTGTGGAAAGGCCAGACTGATGAAGACGAATTAGGATTTACTTATGAAAATGTTGACAAGTATTTGCATATGAAAATAGATGAAAGAATGTCAGAGAGTGAATTAAGGAAGTTAGGCTTTGATGAAAATTTTATGAAGAGAGTTAACACCTTGATAATCCGAAGTCAGTTTAAAAGACTTCCACCCATTATTGCAAAGATATCAAACAGGACAGTTAATGTTGATTTCAGATATAACAGGGATTGGAACACATGAAAATTTTAAAATATCTAATAATCATTCTTCAGATTTCAACATTATCATTTGCTCAACCTGAATTTTTCAGGAATGGAGTTGTGAGCTCTTCACAAGAACTGGCTTCAAAAGTTGGAATTGATATTATGAAAAAGGGCGGCAACGCAATAGATGCAGCTGTTGGTGTCGGGTTTGCGCTTGCGGTAGTATATCCGCAGGCAGGAAATATCGGAGGAGGCGGATTTATGGTGATTCATTTGAAAGACGGAATGAATACGTCGATAGATTACAGGGAAAAAGCCCCTCTCCTTTCCGGCAGAGATATGTATCTGGATATGAATGGCGACGTGATTCAAAACCTCAGCACAACAGGAAATCTGGCGGCAGGTGTTCCTGGCTCGGTTGCCGGAATGATTTATGCGCTTGAAAATTATGGAACCTTGACCAGGAATGAAGTAATAGATTATGCTATTAATATTGCAGATACAGGATTTTTTATCAATGAGGGATTCGCAAATTTATTAAATCAATATCAAAAAGATTTTTCAAAATTTCCTCAAACAATGAAAGTATTTGGCGGAAATTTCAGAGCCGGAGATAAAATTATTCAAAAAGATTTAGCAAATACATTAAAGAAAATTCGCGATTCGGGTGTGAGAGGGTTTTATGAAGGAGAAGTAGCAGATCAGATCGTTTCCGGTATGAACAGATCAAACGGAATTATTACCTATGAAGATCTGATAAAATATAATCCAAAGGAAAGAGAAACTCTCAAGGGTACATATCGAGGGTACGAAATTATTTCAATGGGTCCTCCCAGCAGCGGGGGCATAAGCCTTATTTATCTTTTGAATATTCTGGAAAATTATGATTTAGCAAAGAACGGTTACGGAAGTTATAAAAATATTCAGCTTATGACAGAAGCGATGAGAAGAGTTTATGCAGACAGAAGTGAGTTTATGGGAGATGCGGATTTTGTTTCGGTGCCTGTTGACATTCTTACATCTAAGGTCTATGCAGAAAGAAGAATGAGTGATTACGCCGACAGTTTAGCAACTAAAAGTACCGATGTCAGACATGGAGATGCATATTATAAAGAAAGTGATCAGACAACTCATTACAGCGTGGCGGATAAAAATGGAAATCTCGTTTCAGTCACTACAACTTTGAATGATGTATTTGGCAATAAAGTAGTAGTTGATGGTGCGGGATTTTTTTTAAATAATGAGATGGATGATTTCGCATCAAAACCGGGAGTTCCGAATTTATACGGACTTGCAGGCAGCGATGCAAATTCAATTCAGCCCGGTAAAAGAATGCTAAGCTCAATGACTCCAACACTGGTTTTTAAAAACAATAAACCCTTTTTGGTGATTGGTTCACCTGGCGGGGGTAGGATTATTACTACAGTTTTACAAACCTTAGTAAATATAATTGATTATAACATGAGCCTGACAGATGCTATCGATGCCAAAAGATTTCATCATCAATGGTACCCCGATGAAATTCAGGTTGAAGCGGGTTTTGGAAATGAAAGTGCACTTACTAATCTTATCCTCATGGGATATTCTCTAAAAGAAATTTCCGATTTCGGAAGAGTCGATGCAATTATGTTCCTTAAAGATGGAAGCATGACCGGACATACTGACAGACGGGGATACGGCGCTTCCCTGGGTTTCTGAACATTATTCCCAATCCTTCCTATTCTTTTTATTATAAAACTTTTTCCCTGGAAAAATTTTTATGGCAGGACAATTATTAAATTATTAAACTAACAGGAAACCATGACTGTCGGGGTTGAAGCGGGTATTGATAGAATATGTGAGATAGAAATTAAATAGTTTTCAATAACAGGATTAACTAATTTTAAATAACTAATTTATGCTTTTCATAATTTATTCCAAATAATGAATTACACCAGTCAGTCAGTGAAAATTTTAATCATTCTTATAATAATTTTATCAAGTAAAACGAAATTATATTCCCAGTCCGAAAATACTTTTAATATTATAAAGTATGAAATTAATATTGATATATACCACTGTTTCAAGACACCTTTCCCTCACTCCTTTAGTGCGAGCGAAATTATTACTATTGTTCCCGACTCACAGACAAGTCAGATAAATCTTAATGCTGTTAATACTTCATTGAATATCGATTCCGTTTCTATGGCCGGAATTTCATTTACCCATGTAAATAATATGTTATCAATTAACCTGAACAAACTGTATGATGAGGGAGAAACTTTTGATTTAAAAATTTATTACAGCCATAAAGATGTTAAAGATTCAGCATTATACGTCAGGGATGGTATTGTATATACAGATTGTGAGGCATCCGGTGCCAGAAAATGGTTTCCCTGCAAGGACATTCCGGGTGATAAAGCTTTGCTTTCACTTACAGCAGCTGTGCCCAGAAATGTTATACTCGGATCAAATGGATTGCTTGCTGATTCAACAGTGAATAATGACACAATTTATTATCATTGGGTTAGTAATTTTCCTATAGCAACCTATCTGATGGCTATTGCTGGAAAAGTAAATTATAATCTGGATGTTATAAGCTGGAAGAGACCGAATGGTGAAGATATGCAGGTGAGATTCTACTGGCAAAACGGTGAAACAATTTTTAATCTGTCAAACATTAAAAACAAAATCGGCAAAATGCTCGATCTTTACTCACGGCTTTATGGTGATTATCCTTTTGAGAAATTAGCCTTTGCTACCACTAACAAAGAGTTCCCATGGGGAGGAATGGAAAATCAAACCCTAATAACTTTATGTCCTGACTGCTGGACGGAAGATCTTATTTGCCACGAGTTAGTTCATCAGTGGTTTGGAGATCTCATCACACCAATGACTTGGTCGGACATATGGCTTAACGAAGGCTTTGCGACTTTCAATGAAGCAATATGGCGGGAAAGTCAATCAGGGTATGCTGAATATAAAACTAATATTTTGAAAGAAGCTGCAACATATCTAAGCAAAAATCCGGGTTGGGCAATTTATGAAAAATCATGGAATGTGTCAGAGCCTGATGACAGCATACTGTTTAATGCAGATATCACTTATTCCAAAGCCGGCTGTGTGCTGCATTTACTAAGATATGTCCTTGGGGATTCGGTTTTCTTCAGGAGCATGGACGCTTATACTAATAATCCCGATTTCAAATACGGTAATATTACTACTTCTGATTTTATTAATTTTATAAGCAGGATAAGCGGTAGAAATCTCGACTGGTTTTTTGATGAATGGGTTTATAAGCCTAATCACCCCGTGTACCAGAATAATTATAATATTGAATCAACGGGAAGCGGAAAGTGGAAAATAAATTATACCTTAAATCAAATACAGAAAAATACAGGTTTTTTTAAAATGCCGGTTGAGCTAAAAATTTATTTTAAAGATAAAATGGATACAGTTATAAAAGTGAATAATGATTATAATTTTCAGACCTTTAATCTTGAGTTTGATGATGAGCCGAGGAAAGTTTCATTTGATCCGAATAATCAGATCGTGCTAAAAGAAGTTAAATAATTGTCTAAGTTTTTTTTCTTTTATTCCAAAGAGTATTAAGCCTGTCTTTGAATTTTTTTTCTTCTCCGATTTCTGTCGGTAAAT
>JBDTWU010000224.1:0-3041 GCA_040006535.1 bacterium
AGGTCAACATCTTCCAACTCTTCTCTTTTGATAAGACCACACATACCGAGGGGAGTGTTATCATTCTTATCTTTTACAAGATACAGTCCAAAGCCGTATTTATCATAGCTTCGGAGTGGTACGCTCCGGATATAATCCTGTGCATCTTCTAAATTTTTGATTCCCTTATCACCAATATACTTCATCCATCCGGGAGTATTCAATAGATTTAGAATAAACTCTGAATCGTCTGAAGTAAATTTACAGAGAACTAACCTTTCTGTTTCTAAAATATTCAATTTGTTTTTAAAATAATTGATCCGGTAAATCTGTCCTACTAATAGGTATGTAAAAACTGAACAGTAATAAGAAATTTTGATAATTTTTATTTATGAAGTGTACTTTGCTAAAATATCATAGTGAAATTAAATCAGAACCTTACTCTTATAGATCAAGATAGATTAAGATAGATTTTAAGATTACAAGTTTGGTTTGTTAGTATGACTTAAATAAAGAAAAGCTTAAAGTTGTAAGAACCAATTTATAGTTCGATATTCAGATCCGCTTCTGCTTTGTTTTGAGGATCAGTTGCATTGCGACTCCCATTTATTTTTGTATTAAATTCTTAAGATAATCCCAGGTCACATCGTTTCCGGTGATCTCATCGCTGCCATCATAATTAAGTAATCTGATCGCTGCATCTTTCATTGCCCGGATTGATGTTTTCAAAAAAGAGGATCCTAAGCTTACTCTTGATACACCCGATTCCTCCAATGTTTTCAGATCAGGAACACCGGGCAGAAGTAAAATATTGACAGGGCATTTCAGATCAGAAATTATATTTTGTATATCATTTTTTGTCTTCATCGCAATCGGAAAGAAACAATCTCCCCCGGCTCTCAGATATTCCTTACCTCGGCTTAATGTTTCAATGAATTTTTCCTGATCTGTTTTTAAGTCAATGTCTCTGATATAAACATCAGTCCGTGCATTTATAAAAACTGGTACGTTCATTTCAATTGATATATTTTTTATTAGCTCGATTCTTTCACATTGCTGCTCGACAGTAAAAAGCCGACCGGTACGTTTGTCAAAATCCTCAATGTTGATTCCAATAGCTCCCGCTTTGATTAACATTCTGATATTTACTTCAAGACCGTGAAGAGTAGGGGAATATCCGCTTTCAAAATCAACTGTAACCGGAACACTTACATTACTTATTATTCTGTTTAATACAGACAGCATTTCGTAAAAAGGAATATTTTCACCGTCATCGTATCCGTTTGTAAATGCAATTGAAGCGCTGGCTGTAGCGACAGCCGGATATCCAAGGTTCTCAAGCAATGCAGCGCCTAACGGATCCCAGATATTTGGAAGAACCAGCATTTTTCCGTTGTGATGTAACTGATGAAATAATTCTGCTTTGTGTTGCTGTATTTTCAAGCCCATCATTATATTTGAGTTAATTTCTGATTTTAAGTGAAGCTAAAGGTTTTGAAAGTTAAAAGATTCATAGAATGGATTTAGACTTCTTTCACTTTCTAATTCGAAAATCTTTCTTAACGCTTTCAAACTAACATTCATTACGGATCTGCAGCAATACTTCTGCAAGGGAAATTCTATTGAGAGATGTTAACTCTCTTTGCAAATCATTTAAGAGGCATAGGATCAATTGTGATCCGGCAGGGATCTATAACAAATTGATCAGGATGGTTGATTAAAATGATTGATCTATAATTTTTCGGGACTGCAGGTTTATAAAATTATAATTTCGCAAGGCTTCTCAGCATTAGTTAAATTAGTTAAAGCTGAAAATTTAATTTATTTAAAATTCAGAAATTTATCATCCGCTGAAATTCAGACCATATAAGTTAATTAACGTGAGCAGTCAGATTTTCCTTAACATATATATAGTACATATTCTCAATTGATTCAGGGCTGAATAAGGCCGCTTCATTGGAATTGATTTCTTTGCTGCTCCATTCATTCGTTGGGAAAATTTTTAATTTAACATCACTATTCTTTAAAACAAGTGGAAGATCAAAACCGGGTATGCAATTAGTGTAGCGGTAATGAACTGTGTTCTTATTGGCACTGAAATAAAATTCAAAATGAGGTATCTCAATGTTTCTAAGGTACTGATCAAATACCACGCTGAAATCGAATCCTGAATTCTTATTTATAAAATTTTCTATCTGTTGTGTTGTAACAACCTGATGGTAAAATGTTTTATTCATGTCTCTCAAAATATTCCTGAACATCTCATCATCATCAATGCTGTGACGAATCGTATGAATCATGTTGCTTCCTTTTGCATACTTATCAGAGCTCTTGCCTTCATCATTAACACCATAAAATCCTATTACGGGAAAACTATTTGTTATACCGGTACGAATGCCTTTTGTATATTCATTTCCTGCCTCCATGCCGTAGTAGTCTTCTGTAAAGAGGGTTTCGCTGTATGTTGTAAAACCTTCATGCACCCACATGTCTGCAATGTCAACTGTTGTAATATTATTTCCGAACCATTCATGACCGCTTTCATGCACGATCATATAATCCCAGTTTTTTCCCCAGCCTGTTCCTGAAAGATCCCTGCCCCAGAATCCGTTCAGATATTTGTTGCCATACGCTATCGAGCTCTGATGTTCCATCCCGGGATAAGGAGCGTCAACTAATTTATAACTATCTTCATAAAACGGATAAGGTCCGAACCAGTGTTCAAATGTTTTAAGCATCCGATGGACTTCAGGCACAATGTGTTCTTTAGCTTTTTCAAGATTGTAATCAAGAACCCAGTAGCTCAGATCCAGTTCTCCTTTTTCTCCGGAATATACTTCAGAAAAATTTACATACTTCCCGATGTTAGGTATTATGTTATAGTTGTTAATAGGATTTATCACGTCCCATCTGTAAGATGCGGTTCCGTCATTATTATTTTTTTGAGATGTTAAACTGATTGCAAAATAACGTAGTCATGTGGATAGTTTTCTTTACTTATATTGGTAATGATTGCAAAATAACATAGTCATTCGAACAGTTTCCTTTACTTATATTGATGT
>JBDTWU010000225.1:0-4553 GCA_040006535.1 bacterium
TGAACATATTGACATTGTTAATGTATTCAGACGCTCTGAGTTTTTGCTTGATGTCGTGAAGGAAGCCTCAGAACTTGATCTTCTTCCGGGTGCCATATGGGCTCAGGTGGGGGTTATAAGCCTTGAAGCAAAAGAGCTCGCACTTCAAAAAGGTATTTCCTATGTTGAGAATAAATGTATAATGGTTGAACATAGTAATATTTAATTTCTTATATATTCAATGACGGATAAAGTTTTTAATAAAAAAATAGTATATCAGTTTCTTTCCTTTATAATTCCTTTAATTATTTATGTAATAACACTTGCACCTACTGTCACTTTTATTGATTCCGGAGAGCTCGCCGCAGTTGCAGCTAACCTTGGCATTGCACATCCTACAGGTTATCCGTTGTTTACAATACTCGGAAAAATATTTACTTTCATTATTCCCGTAGGGGATGAAGTTTACAGATTGAATCTGATGTGTGCTGTAATCTCTTCGGCGGCTTTAGTTATGTTTTTTAATCTGTTTACTTTTCTCTTTGAAAATAAATATCTGCCGGGGAATAGCGAAACGCTAGATAAGAAGATTTCAAAAGATATTGTGTACAACATTTCATTATCTGCCGTATTAGTTCTTGCATTTTCAGAAACATTCTGGGATACTGCAAACGCTATCGAGGTTTATTCTCTCCATACTTTTTTTTTGATCACCGACATTTATCTGATTTTAAAGGCTTGCAGCTATAATCCCAAAGATGAAAAATCAGTTGTGATGAAGGAAAAATACTGGATCCTTTATGCTTTCGTTCTGGGGCTTAGTTTTACCAATCATCTTTCAACAATTTTTCTTTCGGTCGGCAGCATCTATCTTTATTTTGCTGTCAATGGTTTCAGGAAAGATTCTATACAAAGAATTATCCTTCTGACAATTCCATTCCTCCTTGGATTTTCAGTGTATGTTTATTTTTTCATAAGAGCTGAGAATAATGTATTAAGCTGGGGCTACCCGCACAATTTCGATAATTTCATGAGACACATTTCAGGTAAGCAGTTCAGCATATGGATGTTTTCTTCTTTTGAAAATGCCGGAAAGCAATTTTCTTATTTCACAAAGAATTATCCTTTAGAATTTTTTTATATTCCTTTGCTTGTAGCAATACCCGGAATATTTGTAATCTACAGAAAGAGCAAAAAGCTTTTTTACTTTACATTGCTGTTGTTCGGCTTTTGCATTCTTTATGCAATCAATTATGATATTTATGATATTGATTCATACTTCTTACTTGCATTTATAGTAACAGGTATTTGGTTTGGTTTCGGATTACTATTTATTGCTAAAAAAATAAAAGGAAATGTTAAGACGGTCAGCTTTGCATTTTTATTGATTTGCCTTATACCGCTTAGTCAGAATTTTTCGAAGGTAGATAAGAGCAAAAATTATTTTGTAAGAGATTATACTTTAAATATTTTTAAATCTGCTCCTGAAAATTCAATTATCATTTCGTCGCTCTGGGATTTTTGGGTATCCTCTTCAATTTATCAGCAATATGTAAAGAAGATTCGTCCGGATCTTATTATAATAGATAAGGAACTTATGCGGAAGAGCTGGTATATGAATCATATACAGAAGCATTTTCCGGATATCTATAATAAAAGCAGGAGTGAATTTGAGAATTATACGAATGAACTTTTTAAATTTGAAAAGAATCCGGAGCGATATACAAAGCCTTTAACGGAAACTGACAGGCAGGATCTTATGAAAATCCAGACATCGTTTTTAAATTTACTTAATAGTATTGTGGATAAAAATTATGCTGATAGAAATTTTTATACAACATTTGAAATTGAACAGGAAAAAAACGAGAGATTTGGAAAGGATTATAACCGCATACCTGAAGGGCTTCTGATGCACTATACAAAAGAAAAAGGATATGTTGATTTTAAAGATCCTGAATTACAATATACCCTGACAGATAAGAGTGATTATCATCATAGCTTTATTATGACTGCGTATTTTAACGCTTTCCTTAACCGGGCAAATTATCTTATGAATTTTTCAAAGTTCGGGGAAGCTGAAAACTTAATTAACAAGGCTCTTGAAATTAAACCCGGTTCACCTGATGCAAAGCAGTTGCTTCAGAAGCTGAATCAGCTAAAAACTATTCCAACAAACGAGCCGGAATAAATTTATAAAATCAATGTGAAATATTTTTTAGTAAATATGATCTTCTATATATTCGTAAGCATGCTTTCAGCTCAGACCAGCCCGGATTCTTTAAGACATTACAATGACAGCAATGCAATATCAGATAGCGTTCTTACAGGAAAGATTTTTGTAGTCGGTAATAAAGTGACTGATGATGATATTATTTTAAGAGAAGTATTTACCAGGGAAAATTCAAAGCTGGATGCTTCTGTGCTTCAGGATGATGTAAACAGGATCTATAAGCTGGGGCTGTTTAATAAAGTGGATGTATACCCTGTTCCCACAGACTCTGCAAATTTATTTAACATTATGTTTCTGGTCGAGGAAAGATTTTACATCCTCCCGATTCCACAGGGAGGTTTCAGAAACGGGGAGTTTTCGAAATTTTGGGGAGGGCTGAATATTAAATGGAATAATTTCAGGGGAAGAAACGAAACAGCATCACTTAGCTTTGGCCTTGGTTATGAACCTTTTATTGATGTCAGATACTTTGTTCCCTGGATCGGAAGGAAGGCACACTTTTATTCATCAGCTGAAGTCGGCTATTCAAAAAATTATAACCGGAGCCTGCTTGCTCTGAATGATACAACATCATTTAGCATTCCTTCAAATGCAGATAATTTTGCTATCTATAATTTTAATGTGTCCTATACTTTAGGAAAATATTTTACAAAAAACTTTTCTTTGGCATCCACATTAAAATATAATATCATAAATTCGTCAAAATATCAGGAGGGCAGAACCGTTTCTCAGGATGGTAAAGATAATTTCCTTACGTTTAATTTTTCAGCTAAGTTTGATACCAGAAATTCCAATGAGTATACGCTTGCAGGTTCATATTATTTTTTGGAATATCAGAAGTTTGGTTTTGCAAAATTATTTGACTTTAACAGATTGAATTTTGAAACAAGGAAGTTTATTCCTGTAAAGCTGGGGAAGAACTACAGCATTACCTTTGCAAGCAGAACGTTAGGAGCTCTTTCTTTCGGCGGAACAATTCCATATTATCTAAAGGAATATTTTGGATACGACAATATTATCCGCGGATATAAAAAAGTCGTGTATGAAGGGGAAAACAAGCTTGGATTATTTAATGAGCTAAGGATCCCTGTTATCGATCCCTTTTATGTAGAAGGAAAATCTTTGCCGGCTGTAAATAGGATCAGGATGTTAAAAAATCTAAACTATAAATTCGGACTGTACGCAACTTTGTTTTTCGATGTAGGTGGTGTTTGGAATAAAACAGATAATTTTTTCAAAACACAATTTAGAAACGGTTTTGGTGCCGGCTTGAATTTTATACTGCCTTTTGGATTTGTGGGTAGAACAGATTTTGCTTTTCGAAAAGAACAAAAGAAATTTATTTTCCAGATAATATTCGATCTGGGTGCTTCTTTCTAAATGACCATGGAATATTATTATACCGGAAAGGAAAATATAGATTTGGTAAAAAATAAATTAATAATTAATAATTTTGAATTTAAGCATTTAACAAAAGTTCTGAGAAAGAGGGCAGGGGATAGCCTGACTGTAACAGACGGCGAACGTAATATTTATCAATGCAAAATAATCTTTGTAAATAAGAATGAGATATTATGCGATATATTTTCAAAGGAATTTAATCTGTATGAAGCAAAAACAGAGGTTACTCTATATTTGTCTCCGCTCAAGAATTCTTCAAGATTTGAATTTGCAGTGGAAAAAGCAGTAGAACTTGGAGTTGTAAGCATTAAACCGGTTTCAACCGAGCATACTTTTAATATAAATGAATTTAGCCGTTCAAAGATAGAAAGAATTAATAAGATAATCATCGGCGCAATGGGGCAATCACAAAGGTGTTTTCTCCCTGAGTTCCATAACTTGATCACTTTTAAAGATATGCTGAATTATGAAAAAGAGAAAAAAAATAATAAAATTGTAATGTATGAATTTTCTGATAACATCTCCGATCATAACTTTGATGGATATGAGAATAAGGTATCTTTGCTGATCGGACCTGAAGGTGGATTTGCGGATGAAGAGATTGATTTGTTAAAAAAAAACAAATGGGAAATAAAGTCTCTGGGGGCTAGGAAATTAAGGGCGGAGACAGCCGCTGTGGTTTCAGTATTTGATATACTTTCAAAATTTAAATGATGAATACACTTTTTATAAATGAAAATTAATTAGCCCGGCTTCTTTTTAATTCTTTTGAATATATCTGAAAAACTTTATACCAAAAATATTTTAAATAATTAACTTCAATCATTCATAATTTTTTATATATTGAAATTTTATAAATTTTGTTTTGTGGTGACACTGGTTTTTTTTAGTGCAATTAATTCGTACTCACAAACTTCACCATCGCTGCAGCTTAGCTTCGGTC
>JBDTWU010000226.1:0-9761 GCA_040006535.1 bacterium
TCCCTGGTTAAAATTCCGTGGACATCTGGATAATATTTCGAATAATATGTTCATTAGTGCAGTCAACTTTTACAACGATAAAATGAATCACGTGAAAAACCAGCTGACCGGAAATTATGAGGAAGTTCCGAGAGCAGCAAGATATTATAAATCAAAAAATGCCGGATGGATCGTAATCGGGGAAGAAAATTACGGAGAAGGATCTTCGAGAGAGCATGCGGCAATGGAGCCTCGTTATCTGGGTGGAAAAGCTATTACAGTAAAATCTTTTGCACGCATACATGAGACCAATTTAAAAAAACAAGGAATGATGCCGCTTACTTTTGCGGATACAAATGACTATGAGCTAATAAGAGAAGATGATAAGATCGATCTCGACCTGAAAGATCTGATGCCGGGTAGTGAGGTCAGAATGACATTGAAACACAGCGACGGCACTGAACAGTTTGTCATACTTAACCATACTATGAATGAACAACAGATCGAATGGTTCAAATCCGGCAGTGCATTAAACAGGATGGCTGAGAATAAGCTGAGAGGTAAGAGTGTTTAAATTGTATAGATTGTAAGCGGGGTAAATGCATTACGCAAGTTTGAAAAATATTAGATTAGCTAATTTATTAAGCAATAATATCCTGAATGATTTTTAAAACATTTTATATTTCATTTCTTATTACAATAAATTTTTTACAGCTTAGCATTGCGCAAAATAAATCAGGCTCGGAAATTTGCGAAAAATGGAATGCTTTAGACAGCCGGATTATTAATCAGACAATTGATACAGACGAAGCTGTTGAATTAATGAAATTATATGAGCCTCTGATAAAAATTTATTTCATACGAAGTAAAGGTGCGGAAGTAAAAAGAGAAGACTGGGTATTTCCACTCAAAAATTTTACTTCATTTTATTACCGGGATTATGGAAATGATTACAGGGCTGCCGGCTATGATTATTTTCAGGGGAGTAATACGAGAGGCCATCCTGCTCATGATATTATGATACTCGATAAGAATAAAGATCTGATTGATGATTCAACTTTAAAGCCGGTGGATGTTGTAAGCATGTCGAGCGGGGTTATAATTGCAACAGATACCACATGGTCAACCGGATCTTTGCTCAGAGGAGGAAGATATGTGAAGGTCTTTGATGTAATCAACAACGGAATTTTTTATTACTCACACCTGTCGGTTGTAAATGTGCATCCCGGTGATGTGATTTCATCAGGAGATAAGATCGGAGAAGTGGGAAGAACCGGGAGGAAAGCTATTTTGCCGTCGGGTAAAACACATCTCCATATTGCATTTCTTAAATCTGAAGATGGATACCCAAAGCCGGAGGATATTTTTAAGGAATTGAAAAAAGCCGGTAATAATAGATGAAGTGCTCATCACTTAAGAGTGGGACTTAAACCCGTTTAAAAGTTTAATATCAATTTAATCTCTTCAAAAGATGTCTCGGAATAATAAATTTTTCTACTACCTCGAAAATTATTTCAGTAAGAACTGCAAGCAGGGCAGCAGGAACAGCTCCCATTAAAATTAATTTTGTATTGTTCAAAGCCAGCCCGGTAACAATAAATTCTCCTAAACCTCCTGCTCCGATAAAAGCTGCAAGCGTTGCGGTTCCGATATTTATGACAGCGGAAGTTCTTATCCCGGCAAGAATAGTTGGAACAGCAAGAGGCAATTCAATATAACGAAGCCTTTGATATTGTGTCATTCCGATTCCGCCGGAGACTTCTTTTAATAATGGCTCAACGTTGAAAAGTGCAGTTGTGGTATTTCTTAATATTGGAAGAAGGCCATAAAGAAATAATGCAACAATTGCAGGGAATATGCCAATTCCAAATAATGGTATCATGAATGCTAAAAGAGCGATCGACGGAATAGTCTGCAGCAATCCTGCTATGTATAGAACCGGTTTTGATAATGAAGAATAAGTATAAATAAAAATTCCTAGCGGTATTGCCACGATAATAGCTAATACCAGTGCTATCAAAGTTATCTTTAAATGTTGTATAGCTTTAGGAATTATCTGGCTTATCATACTTTCGCTCTCAACTGTTCCTGTCTTTTTAATAAGCAGATTTTTTTTCTCAAGAAAATTTCTTGCTACTTCTTCAAAGGTTTTGCTTTCGTATAAAACCTCTTCATTCATTTTCTGCATTTCCGATTCTGAAATTTTTCCGGAAATAATACCAGCGATCTTTTTTAATTTATCATCCATGCTGTTTTTGTAAAATGAAACACCATAGTATTTAGGAAAGAAATTTTTATCATCTTCAAGGATAATCAGATTATATTTCGGTATCTCACCGTCGGTAGAATAAGCATCAGTGAGGTCAATCTGGTTATCTTCGATAGCTTTGTAGGCAAGCCCGTGTTCAAGCCCGACCGGCTTCTGCAAAAGCCCATAAACTTTTAAAAGATTTTTCCATCCGTCTTCCCTGTTCAGAAACTCATAGCTCAATCCAAGCTTTAGCTCAGGCTGATTTTTTAAATCTGAAATTGATTTTAAATTAAGCCGTTTGGATAAATCATTCTTTACAGCAAATGCATAAGTATTATTAAAACCATACTCATCTGAAATTTCAAGATTTATATCTTTTAACTTAATTCTCAGCTCATCAAATGTGATTTTATCTTTGATCTTTAATATAGCTTCTGAAATTGTACCGGTATACTCGGGATAAATATCGATTTCATTATTAACCAAAGCTTCATAGCATACCAGTGTTCCGCCGAGATTAAATTTTCTTTCCACCTGATAACCATTATTTTCAATCAACAGAGAAAGCATTTCACTTAAAATATATCCTTCATTGAAATGCTTGGCACCGACTTTAATTGTTTGTCCTATGGAATTTGTGGTAATAAAAAGTATCAGTAATAATAAAAGTTTTTTCAAATGCATGTTAAATTTTTAATTTCTAATTCGTAATCCGTAATTTATTCAAACTGTGATTTTACAAAATATTTTACAAATTCATTTGTACTGTGTGAAATTTCCTCTTTGGTTCCGATCTGCCTGACAATACCTTTTTCTATCACGATGATTTGATCAGACAGCCTGAATGCTTCATGCAGATCGTGTGTCACCATTACAATCGTTCTGGGCTCCGTTGATTGTATCTTCAGTAGCTCTTGATGAATTTCACTTTTAGTTGTCGGATCTAATGCCCCGAATGCTTCGTCGAGCAGGAAGATTTTCGGATTCAGCATCATTGCTCTGCATATGCCTGCACGCTGCTGCTCTCCGCCGGAAAGTTCAAACGGATACTTTGTTTTAAATTCAGGTGTAAGGCTGACAAGTTTCATTAAGTTTTCACAGCGTTCATTGATCTTTTCACGTTTCCAGTTATTTAATCCTGCAAGCAAAGTAATATTATCATAAACATTCAGATGGGGAAAGAGTGCAGTTCCCTGAACAGAATAACCTATTTGCAGCCTTAGCTCGCTGATTTTATTATAATCAATTTCCTTTTCAAATACTTTTATCTCACCGCCTGAGGGATGTACCAGCCCGTTAATAATTTTTAATATAGTTGACTTGCCGCTGCCGCTTCTTCCAATGATCGATGTAATTTTATTTTCTGCAACATCAAAGCTGACATTATCAAGTATCATTTTTTCATTATAGTACTTTTTAACATTCTTAAATATTACAGGAATCATTTTATTTCTTCGTTTCTTTTTTTAAAATAATTTATAAAGTTATGTATTGCATATTTGATTTACCTGTTTACCGGCATTAATAATATTTTTGTGTATTAGAATTTTCAATAAATTACATTTAAACAATATGGATAATATAAATATTCTAAATATTTCAAAGGAGCTAAAAGAAGTTAATATAAAAGAGTCCTCCGGTTCTTTATATCAGGATTTTATGAACGTCCGCAATCAGACAATTGAAATTGTTCAGCCGCTGGAAATTGAAGATTATGTTGTGCAGACTGAAGCATTCATGAGTCCGCCAAGATGGCACATCGGACACCTCTCATGGTTCTATGATCAGCTTCTCCGTAAATATTTTTCAGACTATAAACCTTTCAGCGAAAATTATGATTTTTATTTTAATTCCTATTACCTTTCATTTGGAGAGCTCTTTAATAAGTCGCGCCGGGGTACAATTTCACGGCCAACTGTAAAGGAAACTTTGAATTACTGGAACTGGGCTAATGAAGAAGTTTATAAGTTCTTAAAGATCAGCAATGGAAATCTGAAAGATGAAATTATTCAGCTGTTTATCCTGGGTTTTAATCATGAATATCAGCATCAGGAATTGATGATATATGATCTTCAGCATTTACTTGCCGATAAATATCATCCTGTCGAAATAAATCCACCTCCGTTTCAGACGCAACTTAATTTAAAAAAAGATATGATCAGGATAGGCGGCGGCGTTTTTGAGATGGGTTTTGATAAGAATAAATTTAAAGATTTTTTTGCCTATGATATTGAAATGCCTTTGCATAAAGTTTATCTTAATGATTTTTCTATTGACAGATATCCGGTTACTAACGGGGATTATCTTGAATTTATAAATAATAACGGATATAAAGATTTTCGTTACTGGCTTTCCGAAGGATGGGAAGCTTTAATGAAGAATAAATGGAACGCTCCTTTGTACTGGCAGACAGATGAAAGCGGTAATTATTATAAAATTGATTTTAGAGGCGAGAAAAGGATTTCAGAAATTGAAAATGAGCCTGTTACCAATCTCAGTTATTTTGAAGCAGATGCATTTGCAAAATGGGCGGGGAAAAGATTACCAACGGAAGCGGAATGGGAAAAGGCCGCTTCATTTGATGAGGATAAAAACAGCAAACGAATTTTTCCATGGGGTGATAATTTACCCGATAAGAATAATTCAAATTTATTTGATTCAAGGATCTGGGGGACTGCTAAGATCGGCTCATATCCTGAAGGTGAAAGTTACTATGGATGTAATCAGATGCTCGGAGATATGTGGGAATGGACTTCCTCGGAGTTTATTCCTTATCCAAAATTTATTTCCGGCTTTACAGAATATAATGACAAGTGGTTTAATAATCAGAAAGTTTTGCGTGGTGGTTCTTTTGGAACTCCCGGAATCTCAACAAAGAACACCTATAGAAATTTTTTCAAAACACATGAACGATGGATGATTTCAGGATTCAGGTGTGCAAAGGATTAGTGGAGTATGGTATACGAGTAGTTAGTAGTGAGCAGTAAGTTTTAAGTTTGATCATGATTTAAAATTGAACATAGTAATTGTTATGATTAACTTAAGCGGGTAATATTTTTTTCAAAAGACCGTTTAAATGTCGTTCAGCAAATGATCAGGGCAATTAACCAATTAAACAATAAATTCATTAACCAATTAAACAATTAACAATAAATTAAACCAAAGGAGTAATAAATGTCAAACTTTTTAAACGATCTAATGGGGCAACTTGGAGGAGGAGCTACAGATAAGATAAGCTCTAAATTGGGTATTGATCCGAATATTCTGCAGCAGGCAATTCCCGTTATTGCTCCAATGATATTGGGCGGACTCAAAAATCAGAGCGAAAATAATGGCGGTCAGGAAAGGGTTGATCATATTCTTAATAAATACGGTGATCCGGGTGTATTGGATAATGTGGGTTCGCATGTTGAAGAAATGTCTGTAAAGGATAACTTCGATTCTAATCTGGGCGGACTGCTTGGGAATTCGGGCTCACAGGTTACTGATGTTTTAACAAAAAAATTTAACCTCGACAGCGGTACAGCTGCAAAAATAATTCCAATGCTTGCTCCTCTTATCCTTGCTTATCTTTCCAAAAAAAGAGACAGCAATCCGGAAGGTTCAGCAGGGTTTGCATCTTTCTTAGATCAGAACGGTGACGGAAGTATTGTTGATGACGTAATTGGATTTTTTTCCAATAAACAACCAACATCTAACCAGGGCTCAGGAGGCGGACTTATGGATATTCTCGGCGGATTGCTCGGCGGAAAAAAATAATCTTTTAATTTAGAGATGCAATGGTACCGGAATCATGAATTTTTTTATAAATTTTTATAATCAGGACTTTAGTTAAAATTTTTACTTTTAAAGATTAATACCAAAACAAAAAGCATCGTTATTTTTCATCGGTGCTTTTTTTTAAAATACTTATTTTAGCTATGATTAATATTCAATACATCAATGGAAGATAGTCCGGTAGGAAACATAGTAACATTTCTGGAGGATATTTCAAAAAGAGGTTTACAATGTAACTATATTCTGGACGTCGGAGCTCATTTAACTTATTGGAGCAGAACTGCGAAGTCAGTTTTTAATGACTCAACTTTTTATTTGATAGAGCCACTCTTTGAAATGGAGAATGAGCTGAAAAAATTTTGCGATGAATTTCCGGGTTCAAAATATTTTTTAAACGGGGCAGGTCCCAGGGAAGAAACACTGTCTTTAACAGTGAGTACTTATTTGCCGGAGGCAAACTTTGTAATATGCCCTGATGAATATGATAACCCGGATTTCAAGCGAAGAGAAATTAAAATTATAACTCTCGATTCACTGGTAACTAAAAATGAAATCAAAATCCCGGAGCTGGTAAAGTTAGATGTTCAGGGATTTGAACTTGAAGCTTTAAAAGGCGCCGGTAGTTTTTTTGGAGTAACGGAAATTTTTATTCTTGAGATATCTTTATTCAAATTTTATCGAAATACTCCTACGTTCAGTGAAGTTGTAAATTTTATGGACGAAAAGGGTTATGATGTATATGATTTTGCCGGATTTTTAAGGCGGCCTTATGATGGTGCTTTGGGACAGACGGATGTTTGTTTTGTAAAAAAAAATGGAATATTAAAATCTTCGTTGGAATGGTGATTAATAAATTAAATAAGTCTATTTATTTAAGCATCATTAGAAAAATCCTTTTTTAGAGCTTCAGTCATTACCTGACCGGTTGTAAAATATTAACAGTTAACTTCTTTTCTGAATTTATTTTACTCTATAATTAATTTATATTTATTTTAAATAAAAACAAATTTCATTTTATGAAAAATAATTCTGAACCTAAAAAAAGTACATCTAAAGCAGAATGGTTGGAAGAAGCTTCCGTAGCAAAAACAAATGGAAGGAAATTTACTTCTCTGAGCGGCAGAGAGGTTGAAATTGCATACACACCGGAAGATGTTAAAGAGACAAACTATTATAATGATGTTGGCTATCCCGGAGAATACCCTTACACAAGAGGCATACATCACAATATGTACAGGGGAAAGATCTGGACAATGCGTCAGTTTGCAGGTTTCGGAACTCCTGAAGATACTAATCAGAGATTTAAATATTTATTGGATCATGGACAGACAGGTTTGTCAACAGCATTTGACCTTCCCACACTTATGGGCTGGGATTCTGACGCGCCTCTTGCCGAGGGCGAAGTGGGTATCTGCGGCGTTGCAATATCATCTTTACAGGATATGGAAATTCTTTTTGATGGTATTCCGCTCGATAAGGTTTCAACATCCATGACAATAAACTCTCCGGCGATTATGGTCTATGCCTTCTATCTCGCTGTAGCAGAAAAGCAGGGTGTTCCATTCAGCAAGCTTAGAGGTACATTACAAAATGATATTTTGAAAGAATATATTGCGCAGAAGGAATATATTTATCCTCCGAAACCTTCAATGCGGATAATTACAGATATGATTGAATATTCTATGAAGGAAGTTACACAATTCAATCCGGTAAGTGTCAGCGGCTATCATATACGTGAGGCAGGTTCTACCGCTGTGCAGGAATTGGCATTCACTTTAGCTGATGGATTTGCTTATATTGAAGATTGCATAGAAAGAGGATTGAATGTCGATGATTTTGCTCCGAGAATTTCTCATTTTTTCAATTCACATCTTGACTTCTTTGAAGAGATAGCAAAGTTCAGAGCAGCAAGACGGATCTATGCAAAAAGAATGAAAAATAAATACGGTGCTAAGAATCCGAAGTCCTGGCAGTTAAGATTTCACACACAGACAGCGGGTTGTTCACTGACAGCACAGCAGCCTGAGAACAATATTGTCAGAACAGCAATAGAGGCATTAGCAGCTGTCCTTGGCGGTACACAAAGTCTTCATACCAATTCAATGGATGAAACACTTGCTCTTCCTTCCGATAAAGCAGTTAAGATCGCATTAAGAACTCAGCAGATAATAGCGTTCGAACATGAGGTGATTAATGTAGCCGATCCGCTTGGTGGAAGTTATTATGTTGAAAAGCTAACAGACGATATGGAAGTTGAAGCTGAAAAATATTTTGACCTGATCGAATCCCAGGGTGGTGTGGTTGCTTGCATTGAAAATGGCTTTTTCCAGAGAGAGATTGCCGATGCAGCATACAAGTATCAGAAGGAGCTAGATAAGAAAGAAAAAATTGTCGTGGGTATCAATGGATTTGTAGAACCTGAAGAAAAAATTGATATTCCTATTCTCTATATTTCAAAAGATGTTGAAGAAAAGCAGGTAAAAAGATTAAAAGAAATGAAAGCTTCAAGGAATAATGATGACGTTAAAAATTCATTGACAGATTTAAAGAATTCTGCCGTAGACGGAACAAACTTAATGCCCAGGGTTTTAGACTGTGCAAGAAAATACGTAACACTCGGGGAGATGTGCGGTGAGCTTAAAGTAGTATTTGGCGTGTATGAAGAGCAGGCAGTTTTCTAAATAATATTAATTGACTGATAAAAAGATTTTTGAAATTTCGAAGGCGAATTTTTTCGCCTTTTTTATTTTATGAAAAGTTATTTAGATAAAAATTTAATATATATTACATTATTATGGTTATTGAGCTGCTTGATTTATTTAGCGGTAGAATACTATATTACAAACGGACAAATGGGTGTGCCATTAGATGATACCTGGATACATTTTCAATTTGCAGAAAACTTTTCCAAAGGATATTTTTTTCAGTATAACATAGGAGAACCCACAGCGGGCACAACATCACCCTTATATGTAATAGTATTAGGAACTGTTGGCTCTGTAATAAATAATTTTATTTTAAGCTCTTTGCTGATTTCCTCCCTCTTCTATTTATTCTGCTGCATGCTCGTCTATAAAATTTCACTGCTGATTTTTGAAAGTAAGCATTCCTTTTTATACAACCGCACGCTAAACCTCGTCAAACCCAAAATGTTTACATTGCTATCTACCCTTCTTACAATTTTTGCCGGAAGGTTTGTATGGTCAGGACTATCAGGAATGGAAACCACTATGTTTACATTTTTTTGCCTTCTTGCGGTCTTTTTTCACTTAAAAAATTTAGAGCGAAATATTTTTACAATTCTTCCTTCATTACTATTTGCATTTGCAGCTTTATCACGTCCTGAGGGATTTTTATTATACTTTATTTATATTGTGCTAGAGCTCAATAAGTATATTATGGTTAAAAGACTTAACGAGATATACATCAAGTTATTATTATCAATAATTATTTTTATCTGTTTGACCATTCCTTATTTTCTATTCTCATATCATCTGAGTGGGAACTTTCTTCCAAACACATTCAGAGGCCAGGGAGGTAATTTTAATTTTGTTCCTGATTTCAATTACCTTAGAATATCCATCCTTTTTTTCTTCCGGGATAATTTTATTACAGGTCTTTTGTATGTTTCAGCTGCGATATATTATTTGAAGAATGTCAAAAAAAAATTCAATAGTTTCATGTACCTGAACCTTATTTTCCTTTGGATAATTTTCCTGCCTTTAGTATCTTCAATTGTTATCCCTAACTGGAG